>JAEZFJ010000024.1 GCA_023437755.1 Pseudomonadota bacterium | reverse complement strand
GCTAGCTGTGAGCTTTCCATAGGTTGTCCACCCGGTCCGTACCGAGGATGCTGAGGTTGTCAAAGCTTCAGTTTCCAAGGAGGACCGGATGAACGTCCACAAGAATGCCCGTTTGACGTCGTGGGGTCGAGAGCGTCTTGCCCGAGCAGTGCTGAGCGGGCAGACGCTGGAAGCCGCCGCACGAGCTGCAGGCGTCTGCCCGCGGACGGCACGCAAGTGGGTTGCCCGGTTTGAAGTGGAGGGCTCTGAGGGACTGAGGGACCGTTCGTCGCGACCGCACCGCCTGCGCCGGCCGACCCCGATGGCCGTGGTGGACCGGATCGCGGCCTTGCGCCGGCAGCGCTGGACCGGCAAGCAGATCGCCGCCGAACTGGGGGTGTCGCCGGCTACCGTCAGCCGGGTTCTCAGGCGCCTGGGCCTCAATCGCATCGCGGCGCTCGAGCCGGCCGAACCGATACGCCGGTATGAGCGCGAGCACCCGGGCGAGCTGATCCACATCGACATCAAGAAGCTCGGCCGCTTCGACAGGGTTGGTCACCGCATCACTGGCGATCGCCAGGCCGGCCGGTCGCGGGCTGTTGGGTGGGAGTTCGTGCACGTCTCGATCGACGATGCCTCCCGGATCGGCTTCTCGCAGATCCTGCCCGATGAGAAAAAGGAGAGCGCCGTCGCCTTCCTCAAGGCGGCCGTCGCCTACTATCTCAGCTTGGGCGTAACCGTGACGCGGGTGATGACTGATAACGGCTCGTGCTATCGCTCGAAAGCCTTCCGAAATGCCTGCCGCGATCTCGGGCTCAAGCACATCCGCACCCGGCCCTACACCCCTAAAACCAACGGCAAGGCGGAGCGCTTCATCCAGACAGCTCTGCGCGAATGGGCCTACGCTCAGGCTTACCTGAGCTCAGAGCACCGCGCCCGCGAGTTGCCGATCTGGCTGCACAGATACAACTGGCATCGCCCGCACGGCAGTCTAAAATCCAGGCCGCCAATCAGCCGCCTCGACATCGATCGGGACAACCTGTTGAGGCTCCACAGCTAGGCCTCGTGGATGTTGCTGGCGGGAGCCTCGGGCGGCTCGCCCTTGAGCACCACCGGCAGCCCGGCGACGATGAAATAGGCGTCCTCGCAGATTTCCGCGAGCCGTTGGTGCGCCGAGCCGGCGAGATCGCGGAAGGTGCGGGCCATGGCGTTGTCGGGCACGATCCCCAGGCCGACTTCGTTGCTGACCAGGATCACCTTGGCCGCCTTGATCTGCACCAGCGCCGCCACCAGTTCGCTGACCGCCTTGGCCACGTCCTCGTTGGCGATCAGCAGGTTTGTGATCCACAGGGTCAGGCAGTCCACCAGAATCACGTCGTGATCGGTCGAGGCGCGGAGGATCGCCGATGACAGCGCAATCGGCTCCTCGATGGTGGTGAAGCGCGCCGCGCGCCCTGCCTTGTGGCTGTCGACGCGGTCCCGCATCTCGGAATCGAGTGCTTCGGCCGTGGCAAGGTAGGCTGGGCGAGTGCCGGCATGGAGGGCCAGCCGCTCAGCGAAGGCGGTCTTGCCCGATCGGGCTCCGCCCAGCACCAATACGTGTCGCGTCATCGCCGCACTCCATTCTGCCCACCACCAGAGCAATTCCGCGGCCGCCGATGTGGTTGCGCGGCCCGCACAGGCGGCTTTGTAGCCGCTTCGTCCGGTCCTGGTTTTTTGTCCCTTATCCTACTTTCGTCTAGGCGCCTTTCGCATTATGGTCCGCGCCGAAACGATACCCTAGCATCCGTCGAGACAACGGAGTTTCCCCGCGTGCCCAGATATTATCTTGGCGTGGATGGCGGCGGCACCAATTGCCGCGTGCGCCTTGCCGACGAGAATCTCGTCACCCTCGCTGAAGTCAAGAACGGGCGCTCGAACCTGCAGATCGACGATGGCGATCCGGCCTACAAGGCCATCAGCGACGGTACTCGCGACGTTTTCGCTACTGCCGGAATCGACTATGCCGAAACGGCCAACACCTATGCCTGTTTTGGCATGGCCGGCGGGCGCATGGATTCAGCGCGCGCCGAGTTTGCCGCCCGACCGTGGCCGTTCGCCGGGGTCAAGGTCTATGACGACATCGACATCGCCCATGCCGGCGCGCTGGGGGGCGATGAGGGCGGCGTGGTGATCATCGGCACCGGTTCGGCCGCCATGTCGATCGTCGGTGGCAAGCGCTATCAGGCTGGCGGCTGGGGCTTCCATATCGGCGACCAGATGTCGGGCGCCATTCTCGGGCGCGAGCTCGCGCGGTATTCCGTCGAGGCGGCAGACGGCCTTGTTGAGAAATCCCCTCTCACCGAGGCGGTGATCGCGGCGCTCGGCGGCGACAACCAGGCCGTCATGACCTGGTCCTTCGCCACCGAGATGGATCTGACGCTGCTGAGCCGCGACGGCTCGGAAGGCTGCGATGACGCCCTGATCGGCCGAGCTCCGGCTGAATATGGCAAGCTGATGCCGCTGTTCATCAAGCATTTCGACAAGGGTGATCCGGTTGCCCGCCGGATGATGGACATTCAGATCGGCTACATCGACACCTATGTCCGCTGGTTCAAGAGCCACGGCGCCCGGGTCATGGCCATTGCCGGCGGGTTCGGGCAGCGTCTCTTCCCGATCCTGCAAGATCGGTATGGCGATTTCGTCGCCCTGCCCAAATTCGAACCTCTGCATGGCGCAGTCATTCTTGCGCGCCAGAACTTCTCCGCCTGAACGTCTTTCCAGGAACGCCAAGTGTCCAGCCGTATCATTCCCGTCCAGCCGTTCGACTATGTGGTGTTCGGCGCCACTGGCGACCTGACCAAGCGCAAGCTGATCCCGGCGCTGTACCATCGTTTCCTCGACGGGCAGTTCGATGAGAAATCCCAGATCATCGGCGCCTCGCGCTCCAAGCTCAGCGACGCGGAGTTCCAGCAGGTGGCCCGCGATGCTGTTTCCAGCTTCGTTGAGAAGGACTACCAGGAGGCGGGCGTCATCGACCGCTTCGTCAAGATCTTCAGCTACGTGTCGATCGACGTGTCCAAGTCGGAAGAGGCTGGTGATCTCGGCAAGAAGCTGCGCGACGACCCCAAGATCGTGCGCGCCTTCTACCTCGCCGTGGCGCCCGACCTCTTTGCGCCGATTGCCGAGTTCCTGGCCAAGAAGAAATACTATCGCCGCGACTCCCGGGTCGTGATCGAGAAGCCGCTCGGCCACGATCTGGCGTCTTCCGTCGAGATCAATGACGGGATCGCCAAGATCTTCAAGGAAGATCAAGTTTACCGCATCGACCACTACCTCGGTAAGGAGACGGTGCAGAACCTGCTGGCGCTGCGCTTCGCCAACGCCCTGTTCGAGCCGATCTGGAACAGCGCCCATATCGACCATGTGCAGCTGACTGTTTCGGAAAGCGTCGGTGCGGGCACGCGAGGGTACTATGACGAGTCCGGCGCCCTGCGCGACATGATCCAGAACCACATGCTGCAGTTGCTCTGCCTTGTGGCAATGGAGCCCCCGGCCAGCGACGACGCCGATGCGCTTCGCGACGAGAAGCTCAAGGTGCTTCGTGCGCTGCGCCCGATCACCAACAGCGAGGTGGGCACAAAGACGGTGCGCGGCCAGTACCGGGGCGTGAAGTCCGAAACGGCTGCCGTTGCCGGGTACCAGGAGGAGTTGCCCGACGACAAGAAGGGCAGCCGCACCGAGACCTTCGTTGCCCTCAAGGCCGAGATCGAGAACTGGCGCTGGTCCGGCGTGCCGTTCTACATGCGCACCGGCAAGCGCATGGCGAGCCGCGTCTCCGAGATCTGCATTCAGTTCAAGCCGATCCCGCACTCGATCTTCGATCATGCCGAAGGCGCGCCGCGCCCCAACAAGCTGATCATCCGCCTGCAGCCCGACGAGGGCGTCAAGATGATGATGATGATCAAGGATCCGGGCCCCGGCGGCATGCGTCTGCGCGAAGTGCCGCTGAACCTCAGCTTCGCCCAGCAGTTCACCGAGCGCACCCCTGAGGCCTATGAGCGTCTGCTGCTGGACGTGATTCGCGGCAACCAGACCCTGTTCATGCGCCGCGACGAACTCGAGGCGGCCTGGCGCTGGGTCGACCCGATCCGCGAGGCGTGGAATCAGGCCAATGAGCCGCCGCAGCCCTATTCCGCCGGCACCTGGGGCCCGAGCGGTTCCATCGCCCTGATCGAACGCGATGGCCGCACTTGGTACGAGGAGAACCTGTAGTGGACCTCGAACGCCGCAGCTTCGCCGACAAGACGGCTCTCGCCAAGGAACTCGCCGAGACCGTCGCCGCCCGCATCCAGGCGGCGATCGACCGCGACGGCGTTGCTGCCATCGCCGTCAGCGGCGGCTCGACGCCTGCCAAGTTCTTCTCTGTGCTCGGCAAGACCAAAACTCTGGCGTGGGACAAGGTGATCGTCACCCTGGTCGACGAGCGCTGGGTCGACGAACTCAACGACCGCTCCAACGCCAAGCTCGTCAACGAGAAGCTGCTGCAGGGCCCCGCTGCGATCGCCCGCTTCTTGCCGCTCTACTCCGGCGGCGGCGAACCCGATGCCGAAGCTGTGGCCCGAACAAATGCCGCTCTGGCGGATCTGCCGGAGCACTTTGCGGCGGTGGTGCTCGGCATGGGCAATGATGGGCACACCGCCAGCTTCTTCCCGGGCGGGGACACGCTCGACCAGGTGCTGTCCGACGAAGGCCCGACAATGGCACTCCGTGCCCCTGGCGCCGGCGAGCCCCGCATCACTCTCACGCTGCCGCGTCTCCTCCGCGCGGATGGAATCTATCTGCACGTCGAGGGGGAAGAAAAGGCTGCCACGCTGGATCAGGCGCTGGGCGAAGGTCCGATCAAGGACATGCCCGTGCGCGCCGTCCTGCGTTCGGGTCAGCCGGTAACTGTTTTCTGGTGCCCATAGTCCCCTCGGCGGCCCCCAATCGGCTGCCTTGGCAACTACGCGGCTCCAGCAGGGTGTGCCCACGAGACAGGTGATCCCCGCCTGCCTCGGTTGAGCGCTCCCACCATAGAGTAGGAGCTCGATATGTCCGTCCGTCAGGCGATCCAGGACGTCACTGACCGTATTGCCGCGCGCAGCCGCGACAGCCGCGCCGATTACCTCCGCCGCATCGATGCTGCCCGCGAGGCCGGCGTGAATCGCGCCGTCCTCTCCTGCGGCAACCTTGCGCATGGCTTTGCCGCCTGCTCGCCGACGGAAAAGGCGATGCTGGCCGGCAACAAGGCGCTGAACCTGGGCATCGTCACCAGTTACAACGACATGCTGAGTGCCCATCAGCCCTACCAG
Source organism: Pseudomonadota bacterium (assembly GCA_023437755.1). Lineage (GTDB taxonomy): Bacteria > Pseudomonadota > Alphaproteobacteria > Rhizobiales > Devosiaceae > Devosia. The sequence goes on along the minus strand of JAEZFJ010000024.1, from coordinate 7,241 downwards.
TTCTACCCAGAAATCATCAAAGCCGCGGCTTCCGAGATCGGGGCCACGGCCCAGGTGGCCGGCGGCGTGCCGGCCATGTGCGATGGCGTAACCCAAGGCCAGGCCGGCATGGATCTGTCGCTGTTCAGCCGTGACGTGATAGCCATGTCGACTGCCATCGCGCTCAGTCACAACATGTTCGACGCGGCTGTTTATCTTGGCATCTGCGACAAGATCGTGCCCGGCCTTCTGATCGGTGCGCTGACCTTTGGGCACCTCCCGGCAGTGTTCGTGCCGGCCGGCCCGATGCCTTCCGGCATTCCCAATGACGAAAAGGCCAAGGTCCGGCAACTCTATATGGAGGGCAAGGTCGGTCGCGCCGAACTGCTGGAAGCCGAGAGCAAGAGCTATCACTCTCCCGGCACCTGCACCTTTTACGGCACCGCCAACAGCAACCAGATGCTGATGGAGATCATGGGCCTGCATCTGCCGGGCGCCAGCTTCGTCAATCCAGGCACCCCGCTGCGGGACGCGCTCACCCGCGAGGCCACCAAGCGGGCGCTGTCGCTGACGGCACTCGGCAACAACTACACGCCTGTCGGTAACGTCATCGACGAGAAGGCGATCGTCAATGGCCTGGTGGGCCTGCATGCGACAGGTGGATCGACCAACCACACCCTGCACCTGATCGCCATTGCTGCCGCGGCGGGGCTGCAGGTGACCTGGGACGACATGAGCGATCTGTCGGACGCAACGCCGCTCCTGGCGCGCGTCTACCCCAACGGCGTTGCCGACGTGAACCACTTCCATGCGGCTGGCGGCATGGGCTTCCTGATCCGCGAACTGCTGGAAAGCGGCCACCTCCATGAGGACGTGAGAACCGTGTGGGGCACCGGCCTTTCCGGATACACGGTGGAAGCCAAGCTGATCGAGGACGAACTGCGTTTCGAGCCGGCGGCCGCCGAATCGGCGCTCCCCAAGGTGCTGGCCTCGGCCAAGGCCCCGTTCCAGGAATCGGGCGGTCTCAAGCTCCTGACCGGAAATCTCGGCCGCTCCGTCATCAAGGTCTCGGCGGTCAAGCCGGAGCACCGCGTGGTGGAAGCGCCGGCGCGTGTGTTCCACGGCCAAGAAGGCCTGCAGGCCGCCTTCAAGGCTGGCGAACTCAATGGTGACGTGATCGCCGTGGTGCGATTCTCCGGCCCACGCGCCATCGGCATGCCGGAACTGCACAAGCTGACACCCGCGCTCGGCGTGCTGCAGGACCGCGGCTTCAAGGTGGCCCTGCTGACCGACGGCCGCATGTCCGGCGCATCGGGCAAGGTGCCGGCGGCGATCCACATGACGCCGGAAGCAATGGACGGCGGGCCGATCAGCAAGATCCGCGATGGCGACATCATCCGGCTCGACGCCAATGAGGGCACGCTGCAGTTCATCGGTGACGAGAGGGAATTTCTCTCGCGCACCCCGGCCACCGAAGACCTGCGCCCGCAGCATTACGGCATGGGCCGCGAGCTGTTCGCCGGCATGCGGGCGCTGGTGAGTGTCGCGGATCGCGGTGCGAGTGTGTTCGGGTAGGGCTACCGCTTTCGCCGCGACGCCAATATCTCCGACAGCGTCTTCGGCCGGAGATCCTGCGCATCCACGCCGACGTCGAACTGTCGCGGGATCGGCGTCAGCCTGCCGTGCGAATGACCGTGGAGGTTGATGGACTTCTTGCCCATCTGGTTCCAGGTTCGGAATGGGTAGTGGCAGAGGATGAACAGCTGATCCTCGATCCTGAGTTCGGCATAGTGCTGGATGCTGCTCCAGCCGCGGGCGGCGAGGGTGGCCGGCGGATCATTGTTGCCGATGATCAGGTGCTTGGTGCCGTGGAGTTTTTCGAGCAGCGTCTCGACATCCTCGGTGCTGCCGCGGGCGAAGGCGCCGAGGTGCCAGACCTCGTCCTCGGGTGAGACGATGCTGTTCCAGGTGTGGATCAGAGCAGCGTCGTGCTCGGGCATGTTGGGGAAGGGGCGGCGGTCGATGCGCAGGACCCGCGGGTCGGCGAAGTGAGTGTCGCTGGTAAAGTACAGCAAAATCAACGGCTCCGGCCGAACAGGCGCTCGATATCCTTCTTCTTGAGCTCAACGTAGGTGGGACGGCCGTGGATGCACTGGCCCGAGTGGGGCGTGCGCTCCATGTCGCGCAGCAGCGCGTTCATATCGTCGACGCGGAGCCGCCGGCCTGACCGCACCGAGCCATGGCAGGCCATGCGGGCGATGATGGCCTCCATGCGGTCGCTGACGGCGGCGGTGGAGTCCCACTCGGCGAGGCCATCGGCGACATCGTGGACGAGGCCGTCAATGTCCGAAGTGCCCAGAAGTGCCGGTGTTTCACGAACGGCGATGGCACGAGGGCCAAAGCGTTCGAGGTGAAGGCCATAGCTCTGGAGCTCCGTCGAGGCATCTTCCAGACGGGCGCAGTCTTCTTCGGGCAGCTCGACCACCACCGGGATCAGGTGGGCCTGGCTGGGAACGGTGCCGGTGGCTAGCTGGGCCTTGAACCGTTCATACACAAGGCGTTCGTGAGCAGCATGCTGGTCGACCAGCAGCAAGCCTTCGCCGTTCTGGGCGATGATGAAGTTGTCGAACATCTGCGCCCGTGCGGCCCCCAGCGGGAATTCGGTGAGGGACGGGGAGGGTGCCTCGGCCTCGATGCGGGCACTCGGTTCGGAGAGGCCCGGCAGGGCGTCGGCGGCAGGAAAGGGGGACAATGCGGTTGCGTTTCGTTCCCGCTGAAACGCGTTCTGCGACGAAACGGGCGAGGAAAGGGGAGAAACTGCAGCGGTCTCGTAGGCCGGGGTGGTAAAGGCGCCGAGCACGTCTTCGGCGACGCTGGTCGAGGCCTTGAAGCCGGCCGCGGTCAGCGCCTCGCCGATGGCGCGGATGACGGCGCCGCGCACGCCGCCGGCATCGCGGAAGCGGAGTTCGGCCTTGGTGGGATGGACATTGACGTCGACCTCTGCGGGGTCGACGGCAACGTAGAGCGCCACAACCGGGAAGCGATCACGGAACGTGTAGTCGGAATAGGCAGCGCGGACGGCGCCAACCAGCACCTTGTCGCGCACCGAGCGGCCGTTGACGAAGTAGAACTGCGACAGCGAATTGGCGCGGGTATAGGTCGGCAGGCCTGCAAGGCCTGCCACCACCACGCCGTGGCGCGACATGGCGAGTGGCACCGCGTTCTGAGCGAAGTCGTCACCGACGAGCTGTGACAGCCGTGCCTCGAGCGCGCGCGGCCCGGAGACGGCAGGCCAGCTCTGCGGCGTGCGGTCAGAGCCATTGAGCACGAAATGAATGCCGGGGTTGGCCATGGCGAGCCGTTTGACCACGTCGGTGATCGCCGCGGCCTCGGCGCGATCGGTCTTGAGGAATTTCAGGCGTGCCGGGGTGCGGGCGAAAAGGTTCTTCACCTCGACGATCGTGCCGCAGTTCATCGCCACCGGCACCGGCCCGGTGCGGACACCGTAGCGGAGGTCGAGGCGGAGTCCGCTTTCGGCTTCGGCGCAGCGCGAGGCGATCGAGAGTTCGGCGACAGAGCCGATCGACGCCAGCGCCTCGCCGCGGAAGCCGAGGGTGCGGATGTCGTCGAGTTCGTCGGCCCCGAGCTTGCTGGTGGCGTGGCGCTCGACCGAGAGCAGCAGGTCGGCCTGATCCATGCCGCAGCCATCGTCCTCAATGCGGATCAGCGTCTTGCCGCCGCCTGCGGTGGTGACCACGATGCGGGTGGCACCGGCATCGATGCTGTTTTCCACCAATTCCTTGACCGCACTGGCCGGCCGCTCCACCACTTCGCCGGCGGCGATGCGGTTGGTCAGGTCTTCAGGAAGCTGGCGGATGGACACGGGCGATTCTCCTGGGGCAACTATACGCCGCCCGGGCGCCTCACCACACCCACTCGGCCAGTAACGCCAGCGTCAGCGCGATGCCCACATAGTGGTTGTTCTTGAAGCGGAGCAGCGGATTGCCCGGCGCCTCGACATCGACGGTCTGCACCTGCCAGGCGAGCAGGCCGGCGGCCACAAGCGAGAGCACGGCGAACACGACACCGGCTCCGGCCCAGAGGCCGGCAAGCATCCACAGCACGAAGGCGCCAGCATAGAAGCCGGCAACAATCGGCCGGGTGCGCGGGCCGAACAGTCGGGCGGTGGAGCGCACGCCGATTAGCGCGTCGTCCTCGATATCCTGCAACGCATAGATGGTGTCATAGCCGATTACCCACAGGATGCAGCCGAGATAGAGCAGCAGGGCCGGCTGGGCGATGCCGCCGGTCTGGCTGGTCCAGCCGACGATGGCACCCCAGGAAAAGGCGAGACCGAGGAAAAGCTGCGGCCACCATGTGATCCGCTTCATGAACGGGTAGATGGCAACCAGCACCAGCGAGGCGATCCCGGCCCAGACGGTGAAGCGGTTGAATTGGAACAGGATCACTGAAGCGAGCAGCGCTTGGGCCACAAGGAAGGCGAGTGCGTCGCGGGCGCTGACCTGGCCCGAAGGGATGGGGCGCGAGCGGGTACGGGCGACCTTCATGTCGATCTCGCGATCAACGATGTCGTTGAAGGTACAGCCGGCACCACGCATCAAAATGGCACCGGCCAGCATCAGCACCGCGGCCCACCAGTCGAAACCCTGCTCCGGAAAGGCGACCGCCGCGAGGCCGAGGCTCCAGGCGCAGGGCCAGAACAGCAGCCAGAAGCCGATCGGGCGGTCCCAGCGGGCGAGGCGCGCATAGGGTTTCAGCCAGTCGGGAGCATGGCGGTCCACCCAGTTACCGGCCTGGGCATCGGCAACGGAGCCGGTGGGGTTTTGATCGGTCATGTGTGCTTTCCCGCAGGCGACCTCGTCCTTCGACAGGCTCGGATAGAGGTCTCGATAGCTCAGCGCAGGTCTACAGGGTTCGGTCGAACTAGAGTAGACCTCATGGTGAGCTTGTCGAACCACGGGGTCGCGGCCACGGTGCCGCTGCTAGTCCATGCCCCGCACCCACGCCAGCCTGCCCCGCCTCTTCATCGACCCTGATCTTGCCGCCGGAGGCGAGGTCACCCTGCGCAAGGACCAGTCGCTCTATCTCGCCGCCGTCCTGCGCAAGTCGGTGGGTGACGAGGTCGTGGTGTTCAATGGTCGAGATGGGGCGTGGCTGGCGCGGCTGACCGCCGACAGCAAGAAATCCGTCGCACTCGCTCTGGTCGAACAGATTGCGCAGCAGACGCCGCGGCTCGACCTCTGGTACGGCTTCGCCCCGCTCAAGACCGAGCGCCTCGACTATGTTGTGCAGAAGGCGACCGAGATGGGCGTCGGCACCATGCAGCCGGTGCTGACACGCTTCACCCAGGTCAGTCGCGTGAAGCACGACAAGCTGGTGGCCAACGCCATAGAAGCAGCCGAGCAGTGCGAGGTGTTGAACGTGCCGGTGGTGGCGCCGGAGATTGCCCTCGATCACCTGCTCGACCGCTGGGCGGAGGATCACGCCGGTCGTCGCCTGTTGTTCGCCGATGAAGGGGAGCCGTCGTCCTCCGCACTCGCGACGTTGCAATCGCTCGCCGGCCAGCGGGTCGGCTTGCTGATCGGTCCGGAGGGGGGCTTCTCGGACGCAGAACGCGTGCGCCTGCGTGGACTGGATTTCGTGGTGCCCATCAGTCTCGGGCCGCGTATCCTGCGCGCCGACACCGCGGCAGTGGCGGCGCTGGCGCTGATTCAGTTATCCATCGGTGACTGGCGATAAAACGCGATTGCTTTCGGTGGACGCAACGCTATGTTCGCGCCCGCATTTGCCCGTAAACCGAGGACGTCATGGCCGGCGCCGACTCTCACTCCCCGCTGATCGAATCTCGCGCCGACCTGATCGAGGCGCTGGCTCGCGGCGCTAAACCCGCGGACCAGTGGCGGATTGGCACCGAGCACGAAAAGCACGTCTTCCATACCGATCCGTTGCGACCAGTCACTTACGAGGGCGAGCAGGGCATCCGCGCGCTCCTGGCCGGGATCGAGAAGGCGACCGGCTGGCACCCTTTCTATGACGGCGACAACCCCATCGGGCTCAGGAACAACGAGGTCGCTGGCGGCATCTCGCTGGAACCGGGTGGTCAGTTCGAGCTCTCCGGGGCGCCGCAGCTCGACCTCCACGGCACCGCCGAAGAGATGGGCGAGCACCTGCGCGTGGCCCGATCGGTGGCAGAGCCACTCGATATCCATTTCCTCGGGCTCGGGGTGACGCCGCTCTGGTCCGTGCGCGACATTCCCAGCATGCCGAAATCCCGCTACGGCATCATGGCGCCGTACATGGACAGGAAAGGCACGCTCGGAACATCGATGATGTTCCGTTCAGCGACCGTTCAGACCAATCTCGACTTCTCGAGCGAAGCCGACATGGTCAAGAAGTTCCAGGTGTCCCTGGCGCTGCAGCCCGTGGCCACGGCCCTGTTCGCCAACTCGCCCTTCTCGGAGGGCCGCGACACCGGCTATCTCAGCTACCGCAGCCAGATCTGGCTCGACACCGATCCCGACCGCACCGGCATGCTGCCCTTCGTGTTCGACGAAGGATTCGGCTTCGAGCAGTATGTCGACTACGCCCTCGACGTGCCGATGTATTTCGTCATCCGCGGCGGCAAATACGTCAATGTCGCCGGCGAGAGCTTCCGCGCCTTTCTCAGGGGCGAACTGCCGCAATTGCCGGGCGACCTGCCGACGGTGAAGGACTGGGAAGACCACCTCTCCACCATTTTTCCTGAGGTCCGGCTGAAGCAGTACCACGAGCTGCGCGGGGCCGACATGGGCGACGAGGCCTCGGTGACGGCGCTGTCGGCCTTCTGGACGGGACTGCTCTATGACGAGGTCTCGCTGGAAGCCGCCTACGAGCTGATCGAGCCGTGGACGGAGGAGGAACGCGCGCGTCTGCGGCGCGAGGTGCCGCGGCTGGGCCTGATGACTCCGCACGATCGATCCAATCTGTTCGACGTCGCCGCGCAGGCCGTCGGCATCGCCGAGGCCGGGCTGGTGCGGCGTGGTCGCACCAACGCTGCCGGCAAGGACGAGACCATCTATCTTGCGCCGCTGGAAGAAGTGATCCAGACCGCGCAGTCGCCGGCAGAGCGCTGGCTCGAGCGCTTCCGCGGCGAGTGGAACGGGGATTTGACGCGAATCTTCCGCGAGGCGGAACTCTAGTCGGACTAACCGCCTCCCCAGCCCTCCCCGCAAGAGGGAGGGTGTGGCTCCACTCTGTTGGAG
>JAEZFJ010000456.1 GCA_023437755.1 Pseudomonadota bacterium | reverse complement strand
CTCGTGCGCATGGATGTGTCGGACCAGCTGCGGGATCTCGGATTCACAGTGCTGGAGGCGGAAGACGCCAACGCGGCGATCGACCTGCTCGCGAGCAATGCTGACATACAGGTGATGTTCACCGACTTGGACATGCCGGGGAGCATGGATGGCCTCAAGCTCGCTGCAGCGGTGCGCGACCGCTGGCCTCCGATCCGGATCATCGTAACCTCCGGCCGCCGCAAGGTGCAGATTGCCGACCTCCCGCAGAAGAGCCGCTTTTTTGGCAAGCCATATCGGGCGCGGGAGATGCTCAGCTTGTGAGCGGAGGTGCCGGTCGTCGGCTGGGCAACAACTTGTAGTCAGCCATCCTGATCACTGACTAGGTGGACCACCCCGAGCACGTCCTGCGCGCGAAGAACGAAGGCAAGGCCTTTCCCAGGCGCGTCGAGTTCACCAGCTCGTTCAGCCTCGCGCAGGATGTCGGCCTTGATCTCCCCGGGGACCAGCGTCAACACGATCTCTTTTTCCGGCTCAATCTGTATTCCGAAAACGCGCTGCTGCTCGTTCTTGCCGATTCCGCGCGCCGGAATGATGGTGCCGCCATGTGCACCCGCGGCCATGGTCGCCTCCAGGATGGCCTCGCCCCAACCCTTGCGGACAATGGTGACGATGAGATGTGGGTCCTGCATTGAACTACTCCTTGGATTTGGTGGTGAATTGGATCACCAGCCCTAAAGCGAGAACGGAGAGAATGGGGGCCAATGCGATCAGGGCCACAAAACCGAGGCCGACAACGAGTGGATCCTGTCCGGTAGCGGAAGCTGCCCCCAGCGCCACCGCCAGCAGGAAGGTGTTGGCGAGTGGACCAGTAGCGACCCCACCCGCGTCTATGGCAATACCCAGGAACTTTCGGTCGCAGACGATCACCATTGCGATGGCGGCGGCATATCCCGGCACCACCAGCCAGGTCAGCGGAATTCCGTAGGCGATCCGCAGCATCCCCACAGCCACCCATGCGGCGACTCCGAGCGATACGCTGTAGAGGACCAGCCAACCCTTGATGGCGCTATGACTGGCCTCTTCGACCTGATCGGCCAGCACCCGAACTGCCGGCTCGCCCCAGGCGGTGGTAAGCCCCAGAACCGCACCGACACCGGCCATTATCCAGGGCGACGACAACTCGCCCAGTCGTTCCCCGATTACCTGGCCAAACGGAAGAAAGGCGATCTGCACGCCGAGCAGGAACAGAAACAGGCCAACCCCCGCAACCGTGGTGCCCACGAGGATGTCGCGCACCTGCCTCCGCGGCAGTCGTAACACGAGCAACTGGAACACCACAAAGAGCGCCATGAGCGGCAGCACGGCAACCAGCACGCCCAGAGCAAGATCCCCGATATGCTGAAGCCAGTCGGTCGTCATGGCCACACAAGCGCCATGACCAGCACCGCCAGCACGGCGCCCAGCGAAGCAAGGCCGAGAACGCCGAACCCGTCGGCCACGCTGTCTCGCCCGGCGAGCACGGTGCTCAGCCCCATGGCAAGGGCGATAATCACAGGGGCGGTCAGCACTCCCGTGGTCACGCTGCCGGCGTCGTACGCCAGCGGCACGAAGTCTGCCGGCGCAAACGCCGTCAGCAGCAGCATCGCTCCAAAAAGCAGCACCACGACAATCTTGATCGACCAGCCAAACACGATGCGGGGGAGCGCCACAGCGGTCAGGATCGCCACCCCCATTGCCGTGCTGTAGAGCACGGCTGCCGCCGGTATTTGCCCAGAGGACGCCTTCTGAACCTGCTCGGCCAGCACCATGACGTCGGGTTCGGCCACGGTCAGCGCAAAGCCGACCGCGAAAGCTACGACCGCAATCAGCGCCATCGAGCCTCGCTTCGGCAATTCAGCCCCGACAAACCGGCCCATCGGCAACAGACCGAGATCGATGCCGACGAACAGCAGCACCATGCCGGCAACAGCAAGAACTGTTCCGGCAAGAAACTGCCCAAAAAGCTCGAGCGGCGCCCACACCAGGGTGAACTGCAACACGCAGACTGTCGCAAGCAGTGGCGCGACCGCCCGCAGAACCTCAATCAGGTTGCGACCAAGAACGCTGCTCATGAGCGTGGTTTTTGCCTCCCCAACAGCAGTGCCATCTCTCACCTTCTTCGATTGTCCCGGCCCTGAGTGTGGCATCTCGCGCTCATTTGGCGTTGATCGAAATCAAGGTTGTCCGCTGTATAGGCGGTAATGTTCCTTACCCACAGAGAACCCACATGAGCATCAGGAACCTCGGCCCCGCCTTCTTGCCCCGTTCAGTTGCCTTGATCGGAGCCTCGGATAGGGAGGGTTCGGTCGGCCGCGTGGTGCTTCGGAACGTCATCGATGGCGGTTTTGAAGGTGCGGTCTATCCGGTGAATCCCAAATACGAAGCAGTGTTCGGCCTCGCCTGCTATGCGCGGGTTGCCGATATTCCCGATGTGCCGGATCTCGCCGTGATCATGACGCCGCCCCAGACGGTGCCCGGATTGGTCGCAGAGCTCGGCGAAAGAGGCACGCGGACCGCCGTGGTCATGACCGCCGGGTTGAACAGCAGCAATGGGCTGCGTGAGGCGATGCTCGAAGCCGCCCGCCCACATCTGCTGCGGGTGATCGGACCGAACACCATCGGCATCCTGGCTCCGCATCAACGCCTGAATGCCAGTTTTGCCCACATGGGTGCGGAAGCCGGCGGGCTGGCACTGCTGTCGCAGTCGGGGGCTATCGTATCTTCCGTGATGGACTGGGCCGCAGCCGAAGGCATCGGCTTTTCCCATATTCTCTCGCTCGGCGACATGGCTGATGTCGATGTGGGCGACTGCCTGGACATGGTGGCGCGGGACAGCAAGACACGGGCGATCCTGCTTTACCTCGAATCTATCCCGGAGCCGCGAAAGTTCCTGTCCGCGGCCCGGGCGGCCGCCCGATTGAAGCCGGTGATCGCGGTCAAGCCAGGCCGGCATGCCGAAGCCGCACAGGCAGCGGCCACCCATACCGGTGCGCTCGCCGGGGCCGACCGCGTGATCGAGGCCGCCCTGCGTCGCGCCGGCATCATCCGCGTCAACGACCTCGAGGACCTGTTCACCGCCGCCGAGATCACCGCACGATTTCCGCCGATGCAATCAGCCAGGATGGCGATTGTCACCAATGGCGGCGGCGCCGGCGTACTCGCAGTGGATCACATCCTTGACCAGGAAGCCCAGCTCGCCAGTCTGGCGCCCGATACCATCACGAGGCTCGATGGCGACCTGCCACAGACCTGGTCGCGAGCCAACCCGATCGACATCATCGGCGATGCGCCGCCGGAGCGGTATCGTACGGCGGTACGAGCCGCAGCGACCGACCCGAATGTCGATGCGGTGCTGGTGATGAACTGCCCCACCGGACTCGCCTCGCCGGTCGATGCCGCGCGGGCGGTGGCCGAGGAGGCACGCGGTGGCACTATCAATGGCAAGCCGATCCTGACCTGTTGGCTGGGCCAAGCTGCCGCTGCCGGCGCCCGCCGCGAATTAACCGGCGCCGGATTGGCCAGCTTCGACACCCCGGCCGGGGCAGCAGAGGCGGTCGGCATGCTGACGCGCTGGTCTCGGGCGCAGAGTGCGCTGCAGCAGGTGCCGGAAAGCGGTGGCGCGCCAAGGTTCCACCGGCAGACGGCCCACGAGACTCTGAAGCAAGTGGCCAAGGAAGGGCGCACGTTGCTGACCGAACCGGAGTCCAAATCGCTGCTGCGCGCCTATGGGATCGGCGCGCCCGAGATTGTGGTCGCGGAATCAAGTGAGGCCGTGGGCGAGATCGCCGCCCGGATGCTGGAGGGCAATCACGCGCTGGTGGTGAAGCTCTATTCCCGCAAGATCACCCACAAATCCGATGTGGGCGGCGTCGTGCTCAACCTGCGTACGGCCGAGGAGGCGCAGGCCGCGGCGGCACGCATCACGGAGCGGGTGGAGCAGCAATACGGCCGCGACGCCATAGACGGCTTTGCGGTGCAGCCAATGATCTCGCGTCCGCAGGCGCTGGAATTGATTGCCGGCCTTAGCGTCGACCCGATCTTTGGTCCGGTGCTGCTTTTCGGGGCTGGCGGCACCGCAGTGGAGGTGGTGGATGACACCTCGACAGAACTGCTGCCGCTCGACGAGCCGCTGGCACAGCAACTGATCGCCCGCACCCGGATTTCGCGGCTTCTCGCCGGCTATCGGGACCGCCCGCCGGCCAACCTGCAGGCCATTGGCGCTGTGCTGACTGCACTGTCACAGTTGGCGATCGACTTCCCTGCAATCCGGGGTGTCGACATCAATCCGTTGCTCGCCGACGCCGATGGCGTGATCGCACTGGATGCCCGCGTCGAAATCGATCCGGAACGGGTCAGCGAGTCGGGGCCGCGGAGCGACCTCTCCATCCGCCCCTACCCCTCTGGCTGGGATCGGACAACCGAGCTCAAGAACAAGCAGATACGAATCCGGCCCATTCGCCCCGTGGACGCTCGGCTCTATCCTGAGTTCCTGGCACAGGTGTCTGAGAGTGACCTCTACATGCGCTTCCGCGAGCGATTTCAGCGGCTCCCAAGCGAGCTGCTGATCCGGCTCACCCAACTCGACTATGACCGGGACATCGCCTTTGTGGCGCTCGAACCCAACGGCGAACTCGCCGGCATTGTCCGATATACGGCCGATCCGGATGGGGCGCGGGCAGAGTTCGGCCTGCTGGTCCGCAGCAACCTCAAGCGCGTGGGGCTGGGACGTGCCTTGATGGAGCACTTGCTGCTCTATGCCCGTGCCCAAGGCATCGGTGAACTGTTCGGGATCACTCTCCGAGAGAACACTGCCATGGTCGAGTTCGCCAGACAGCTCGGCTTCTCGGTGACCGCCGACGTTGGCGATTCCGGTCTCGTACAGGTCAATCTACCCCTACATCCCCGCTGACACTTCGAAGGAGACTCTCATGCGCATCGAGAACAAGGTGGCGGTTATCACCGGGGCAGGTTCGGGCATAGGCCTCGCCACTGCCCGGCTGTTCATCGAGCAGGGCGCCAAGGTGGTGGCTGCCGACTGGAACGAGCAGTCAGTAACCAGCGCAGCTAATGAGATTGGCGGGAGCATCGTGCCGGTTCGGGCCGACGTTGCAAATGAAGCCGACTGCTCGGAAATGATCGACCGCGCCGTCAGCGAGTTCGGGCGCATCGACGTTCTGGTCAACAATGCTGGCGTGATGGACCTGTTTCAATCCGTCGCTGACGTGGACAACGACATGTGGCAGCGCTGCATGACCGTCAATGTGGACGGCCCCATGTACGCAATGCGCCGAGCCGTGCCCCTGATGCTCGCACAGGGCGGAGGTTCAATCATCAACATAGCCTCGGCGGCGGCGCTCGGCGGCGGCGCTGCCGGCGCGGCCTACACCGCTTCCAAGTATGCCCTGGTTGGCCTGACCATGAGCACCGCCTACCAGTACGCCAAAATGGGTCTGCGCTGTAACGCTCTGGCTGTTGGCGGTGTCAGCACCAACATCATGAGCAGCATAGGCGATCGCCCTGTGGATCAGGCCGCGTTGGCCCGCATCGGCGCCTACCACGCCAGCGCTCCCGGCATGCTCGATCCGATCGACATCGCCAACACGATCCTGTTCCTGGCGTCGGACGAGTCACGCCATCTGAATGGCGCGTTGATACCCGTTGATATGGGCTGGAGCGCTGCCTAGCGCCGCCAGACAGGCGGGGCTGCCGGCCCGGGGTGCATACCGTCCACTGCCGGTGAGAAGAAGCGTGGCACCTGCCGCCGCGGCACGAAGGACGATGGCCGCTTCCGGCCCCGTGCCGATCATTCCCAGGCTCGAAGTCCGCCGGGTAGCTGCCGGAAGTAACCCGCACCGATGCCTGGAAACCACTGTTGTGAAGCCGCAACGCACGGAAACTCTATCGTGGCGCACCTCGCATCTCGGACCAGGACGTATTAGACGTCGCTCATGAACAGGTTTCTGGTTCTCGTCATCGCTCTCTTGGTTGGCCTGGTGTCCGCGTCCGGGCCAAGCACGGCCGCACATATTGGCAGCGGCAATTTCTGGACCATCGCCAATCAAGAACTCTGCCTGGAGCCAGCGTCCATCGCCGAAAAGGCGCCAGCCGCCAAACCCTGTTCCAAGAAGATAAACGGGCACGCCATCTCCTGTCAGAATACGGCCGCGATCCTGCCATTGCTTGCAGAAGCCGTTTTCGACCAGCGTTCTTCGGTGTTTTCCTGGGGCGCCAGGGTTGTGGTGCCGATTTCTGCAACTGGCGGGCGCTTCCGACCCCCTCAAGTCGGCTGAGAACGACGGCACCCCAAGCCGGCCATTTCCCTCGAATCGCTATCTTGAGAGAGGCAGTCCGCGTGACTGCTGTGAACACACATGCTTTCGAACACGATCTCACGCAGGAACATGATGCTTGGCGCATCCAGCCTTGCTGCCCTTGCTCTTGCAGGCTGTACCACCACTACACAGACTGTCCCGACACCGCAGGCACCTGCGGCCCCACCGGTTCCGCCCGACATCATGGCCAAGTATGCAGCCATAGCAGCCGAGCGCTTTCCAATTCCTGCGGCTGACATTCACCTCGTTGATCCCATTTACTGGCGGCAGGAGGTGGAGAACATCACGGGCGAGAAGGCCGGCACCGTCGTCGTCGATACGCCCAACCGCTTCCTCTACTGGGCGATGCCGAGCGGCCGGGCCATGCGGTACGGTGTCGGCATCGGCCGCGAGGGGTTCGCCTGGGAAGGCCGGGGGCACATCGCCTACGGACGCGAGTGGCCGACCTGGACGCCCCCATCGGACATGATCGCCCGCCAGCCGGAACTCGAGCCGTACCGTCATGGCATGGAGCCGGGCCTCGACAATCCGCTTGGTCCAAGGGCGCTTTATATCCATCAGGGCAATCGCGACACGCTCTACCGCCTGCATGGAAATATGGACGCCCGCTCGATCGGCAAGGCGGTCTCAAGCGGCTGCGTGCGGCTGCTGTTCCAGGACGTCATTGACCTCTACGAGAGGGTGACCTGGGGCGCGCCGATCGTGGTCGTACAGTAGCTGGCAACCGGAAGGCCGGGCACATCCCGGCCTTTTTTCCACCACCTTGCCGGCGACTGCATGCAGGTGACTGTTGTCGAACGCCTGGATGGAGACTAGCACTCTTGCCGCTTCGGTGGCGGCCGAGCTGAATGTTCGCCGGGAACATTCCAGCCCGCCGGAGTGATCCGGACGCACTTCCTCTAGGCTCCCCCGCTTGGGTGTGATCCTCTCGCCGGACTGGTCGCGTCGGTGTCGCCTCGGAGGCAGGTCGAAGTTAGCGGAACGTGGCGGGGGTAGTTGACCCACATCAAGCAGAGCTGCCACCGCCGCGTGCCGTATCAGTTGCTCCCGTTTGCAGTCCGCGCGTTGAAAAGTGGACGGGGTCGTGTAGGCTTGGTCTGAACGTGCTGCGGCTGAACAGGAGTGAATTTCAATGGCGAGCGGCCTCACAGTGGCGGAAAGGCAGGTCTGTCTCTTCATTATCGGGCTTGTGAGTCTGCTAGCTCTGGCCATTGCCGTGCCCGGTCGTATGGACCCGATCGGCGCACATGGGCTCCTGGTGATTTTTCTGTGCGCCGGAGCGGCGGCGTATCTCATCCCTCGTCTCGGCCTGCCCGAGCCTGCCGACGATCGGCTCTCGAGCTACTACGACGATCCAATCAAAGTCGGGATCGCGCTGACGATGGCGTGGGCCGTCTTTGGGATGTTTGTCGGTGTGTGGGTCGCGGCCCAGCTCGCCTGGCCGGCGCTTAATTTCGACACCGCCTGGTCGAGCTTCGGGCGCCTGCGCCCGGCTCATACCACTGGCGTGATCTTCGGCTTCGGCGGCAATGCGCTGATAGCGACCTCATTCCATGTGGTGCAGCGCACCAGTCGCGCGCGACTCGCCGGACATGTCAGCCCGTGGTTCGTGATTTTCGGCTTCAACCTCTTCTGCGTTCTCGCAGTCACCGGCTATGGGATGGGCCTGACCCAGTCCAAGGAGTATGCGGAGGCCGAATGGTACGCAGACATCTGGCTCGTTGTTGTCTGGGTGACCTATTTCGTGCTCTTCCTGCGGACGCTGGCCCGGCGGAAAGAACCCCACATCTACGTGGCCAACTGGTACTATCTGGCTTTTATCGTCGTGGTCGCGATCCTTCATATCGTCAATAACCTCGCCCTGCCCCTGTCTTTGGCGAGCGCCAAAAGCTACACGGTCTGGCCCGGGGTTCAGGACGCCATGGTGCAGTGGTGGTACGGCCACAATGCCGTGGCCTTCTTCCTGCCCGCCGGCTTCCTGGCCATGATGTACTACTACCTGCCCAAACGGGCCAACCGGCCCATCTTCTCCTACCGGCTGTCTATCCTCAGCTTCTGGGGCATTACCTTCTTCTACATGTGGGCCGGTTCGCACCATTTGCACTACACGGCGCTGCCACACTGGGTGCAAACGCTGGGCATGACTTTCTCCGTGATGCTGCTGGTGCC
>JAEZFJ010000414.1 GCA_023437755.1 Pseudomonadota bacterium | reverse complement strand
GCGCTACTTCGTGCCCACCGCCGGTCCCTCGAGCGTGCAGGAAATCGCCCAAGGCGTGATCAACGGTATCCAGTCGACGATCTACGAAACCTTCGATCACCTCGACTTCGCCGCCATCGAGCGCGCCGCCGAGAGCATCGTCAAATCGAGCTATGTGCTGGCCTTCGGCTCCGGCGGCGCCTCCTCCACAATGCTGGCGAAATCGAGGCGCGCCTGTTCCGCCTCGGCATCCGCATCACCTCCAGCGACGATCATCAACTCCAGATGATGCGCGCCGCCTCCGCCCCGCCCGGCACCGTGGTCATCGGCTTCTCCATGTCCGGCAACAACACCCAGCTCGCCAAGGCCCTGACCATTGCCGGCGAATACGGTGTCACCCGCGTCGTCTTCACCCGTTCCGGCTCCCCCGTCGCCGAGCAGGCCGACATCCTCGTGCCGGTGCGCTGGCACGAAAACTCCGACATCCTGCGTCCTACCCCGGGTCGCTATGCCTTCCTCGCCACCATCGACGTGCTCTCCCAGACCATCGCCACCCGCCTCGGCCCCGCAGCCATTGCCAGCATGCGCCGCATCAAGCACCAGCTGATCGTCAACCGCGACGGCGAAGACGGCCAGCCCCTGGGGGATTAACCCGCATCACCTCGGAGACCTCAGGGTGAGCGTGTCGAGCCACGAGGTCGGAAAACTCAGTGTCGCGACCTCTTTCCTTCGACAAGCTCCGGATGAGCTCTCCGCAAGATTGGACTATTGGAATGCCCAGCTTCTCCCTCGTCACCACCTGGACCCCCGCCAGCGACACCGAGCCACTCGGCTATGGCCTTGAGCTCACCAACACCGGTGACGAGCCCGTCAGCAATTTCCAGCTCGGCTTTTCCGGCCCGGCTCGCATCGACCCGCACGCGACGCTGGAGAACGGCAATCTGCTCCGCCGGCTTTCCAACCACACGCTGATCGCCCCGCCCGACGGCTTCATTCTCGAGCCCGGCGCCACTTGGACCGCCACCGCCCGCGGCCTCTCCTATGGCCTCCGCCACTGGAGCGACGGCGCCAACTCGGCCTATGTCGTGCTCGCCGACGGCACCCTTGTGCCGATCGCCACCGCCCCGACCAAGGGCAAGGGCCACAATGCTCCCCTGCTCAAGGGTGCAGCCCGTTTCCCTGTCCCGGCCAAGGTACCGGTGAACGTCTCCATTATTCCCTGGCCGCAGTCGGTCGCCACCACCGGCGCCCGCACTGCCCCTCCGGGTTTCGACCTCCGCCCCGAGGGCGAACTGGCCAACCGAGCCGCCGCTGCCTTCGCCGGTCTCGTCGACGACCTCTTCCCCGTTGAAGCGATCGTCCGCCCGATGTCCGAAGCCGGCATGCCTGTCACTATCGTCGAGCGCGCCGGCATGGCGGAAGAGGCCTATGAAATCACTTTCGCCGAGAACGGCGCCACAGTCTCCGCCACCACCCGGCAAGGCATGTTCTATGGCCTTGTCACCCTCGGCCACATGCTGCGCGGCGCCCGCCAGCATACGCAGACCTTCATCTTCCCCACCGGCGGCACCATCACCGATGCCCCCGGCTTCCGCTATCGTGGCTCCCATCTCGACGTCGCCCGCCAGTTCTACACCGGCGCCGAAGTCAGCCGCCTCCTCAAGCTGATGGCCTGGAACAAGATGAACCGGTTCCACTGGCACCTCAGCGAAGACGAAGCCTGGCGCCTCGAGATCGATGCCTACCCGGCCCTGACCGAAATTGCCGCCTGGCGTGGTCACGGCAAGGCGCTGCCGCCGCTGCTCGGCTCCGGCCCGTTCCCCACTGGCGGTTTCTACACCAAGAACGTCGTGCGCCAGATCGTGGCGCTCGCCGACAGCCTCGGCATCAGCGTGATCCCCGAGATCGACATGCCTGGCCACTTCTACGCCGCCCTGCAGGCGCTTCCCGAGCTCCGCGACCCCAACGAGCAGGGCGAGTACCAGTCGGTTCAGGGCTTCCCCAACAACTCGCTCAATCCCGCGCACGAGCCGGTCTACCGCTTCGTCGAGACCGTGATCGACGAGGTGCTGGAGCTGTTCCCCGCCGGCATTTTCCACCTCGGTGCCGACGAAGTGCCGCTGGCCGCCTGGTCCGGCTCGCCTCTGGCGCTGGATCTCCTCGAAAAACTCGCTGGCCCCGAAATGCGCCAGAAGCACGAGCGGCAGTTCAACCAGCTCGGTAATCACCACGGTGCCGACGAGATCGAAGGCTCGCCCACCGCGATCCTGCAGGCGCACTTCATCCGCCGCGTGCACGACTACATCAAGTCAAAGGGCGCCATCACCGGCGGCTGGGAAGAGGCGGCGCATGGCGATGCCGTCGACAAGGACAAGAGCTTCGTCATCGGCTGGCGCAATGTCGAGATCAACGCCGCCCTCGCCGAGCGCGGCTACGACATCGTCGGGTCTCCCGGCCAGCGCTACTATCTCGACATGGCCAACGGCGTGTCCTGGGCCGAGCCCGGTGCCGGCTGGGCCGGCTGGTCGGGTCCGCAGGAAACCTACGAGTTCGATCCCCGAGCCGGTTTCTCCGAGAACGGCCTCAAGCACCTGATCGGCATCCAGAGCTGCATCTGGTCGGAATCGATGACAGACCGCGCCATCTTCGACCGCCTGGTCTTCCCCCGCCTCTCGGCGGTCGCCGAATCCGCCTGGACCCAGCCCGACCGCAAAAGCTGGGATCGCTTCCGCTCGCTCGTCGGCCTGATGCCCATCATGTACGGCCACTGGGCAGCGGAATAGGGGCAGGAACTCGGGGTGGCGGCCACCTGTGGCCCGCACACCCACCGCGCGTCACCCTCGGGCCTGACCCGAGGGCACTTCACCCCCTGCTGGACGCCCCACAAGCGAAGTCCCCTCGGATCGAGTCCGCGGGTAACAAATCTCGGCAGATGACGTCTCCGCTCACCCCCACGGGTTCTCCACCATCGGCCAGATATCCTTGCGCGCCTTGCGGTAGTCCGTCTCCGCCGGCCGATTGGGATAAGGCTTGCCGGCCGAGCAGTAGATGATCTCGGACGCGATCTTGGAAAACGAGCCGTAGAAATGGTTCGTCGACTTGATCAGCAGGATCTTGCGGCTGGTGGGCTCGATCCCCATCACCGAGAACAGCGACGGATCAAAGCTCTGTGCCCGCGTCGAGTTGAGGATCACATCGATCCCGTCGAAGTGGATCCAGGCGGAATCCCCGAACGGCGCCCAGCTTTCCCCGAACCGCATCTCTGCGTTTCGCACCAGCCGCTTCACCGTTATCCGCTTATCTATCGGATTCCCTGTAGACGGCGCCGACTTGGCACCGAAACGCAACGGGATTTCCGCGCCCTCTCCCGCCGCAAAGCAGATCTGTACCGCGATTGGATCCCAGATCGTGCCCACCGCCGCATCGGTCACCCCGCGCCGGATCATCTCATCGAGGATCACCGTCGCATCCCCCGCCGTGCCGCCGCCGGGATTGTCCCACACATCGGCGATCACCACCGGCCCGCGCGGTGCGGCAAGCGCCTGATCCACCGCCACTGTCTCGTCGACCTGGCTGACCATGAAGGTGCCGCGCAGCGCGAACAGTTCCCGTCCCAGTCGCTCCGCCAGCGCCGCACCGGCCTCCGGCCGCCCGTCGGTAACGGCAATCACCTTGGTGCCCATCTCCGGCACATCCCCGGCCATGAAGCCATGGATCACCGAAAGGCTCAGCAACCCTGGTTCGCTGCGTTCCAGCGCCAGCATGCGATCCACGAACCCCCGCATCGGTTGCTTGGAGGTCGGGAACACGTCGATCATGCGGCAGTCGAACACGCTCATCACCGGCTTGACCTCGCCCTTGAGCGCCCGCACGGCGATCGCCCACAGGTCCCGCGCCCGGTCGACGAAATCGGTGTGCGGGAATTCCTTGAACGCCACGAAAAAGTCCGCCGCCGCCAGCCGCTTTGCCGTCAGGTGCGAATGCGGATCGAGCTCGGCACAGACCAGCACCCCCGGGCCGACGATCGCGCGCACCCGCGCCAGCAGGTCCCCCTCGCAGTCGTCATAGCCCTGCGCCACCATGGCGCCATGGAGCCCCAGCACCACCGCATCGACCGGCATTGCCGCTCGGAGTTCTGCGAGGATTTCTTCCCGCAATTCCTCATAGGTGGCGCGGGCCACCAGCCCTGCCGGATCGGCCCCGCTGGCGCTGCCCTCGATCAGCGTCCAGCCCTCGCGCGCACACACCGCGCGTCCGACAGTCACCGGCGCCGTGCACAAGGTAGGCGTCGCCGGGTGCTCGCCGGGTCGGGCATAGAGCGACGCTTCAAAGGCCCGCCGGTCGATCGCGATGGGCGAGAACGTGTTGGTTTCGGTGGCCAGGGCAGCAGTGAAGACGCGCACAAGAAACTCGCAGGGAAAGAGCAGGAAAC
>JAEZFJ010000408.1 GCA_023437755.1 Pseudomonadota bacterium | reverse complement strand
CCCATGGCCTGTCCCTTGGCGCTGGCATTCGCGCTCTGGGCGTGGGCGTCAGTGAGCGGTATGGCGGCCAAGGCAGCGAGAATGGCGAATGCCGATGCCTTTCTGGCAATGATGGTGTGCATGGTGTGCTCCAATGGCTGGGTCGATAGCCACCTAATCGGTGCAAACGCCAAACGTTCCCCATTTAACTCGTTGATTCATAAGATGAAAACACGCTGACAAGTAGATCAGCGGATTGTCATGTTGTGCGGTTGATCTGGCGGAGTCGCGCTGCCTGATCCCGAGCTAAGAGCAACAGGCGAATATTCTCACATGCAGTGCCAGGATTCCTGCTCTGGTCACCTGGCCCAGGTGAGCGGCCCCAGTCGCCTGTGCCGATCAGCCCCGCAGCCGATCCTCTTCGGCTCGCCGCTATACGCTTCTTGTCGATCTGTGAACCAGTAGTGCTCCCTCGGTCTACCGCCCGCCGGTCGCGCGTTGAACTGGTAGGCGGCTACGCGCACAAGTTGCTCAAAGAGTTGGTGCGCGCACGGATCACTGCTGCTCTGGGACAGCGTCGTTGTCGTGGTGGTCAGCGGCAGTATATGGCACCCTTGCGACCACAACTCTGCCTTCGTCCTCGATCTGGAACTCGCCTGAAACAGCTTCTTCCGAGAGTGCTACCGCGGCCTCTGCGGCGAAAGCGGCCTCGTCTACAGCGGCATTGAGCGTGTCCAGCTTCAGGCCGTCAACGTCGACTTGCTGCTGGCCGTCGCTGGACCTGTGATTGAAGAAGAACCTCGGCATCTTGAAGACCTCGAACGATGATGAACAGCGAACGGAACATGCCGGCTGTTTGTTCCGCGGTGGGAGCTTACGGGAACAATCGTGACACGGGACAGGCAGGACGCCGGAGCCAGCGCCGGATACACCTCCTCAGGGGAAGATCTCGTCTGCTCCTGCGTCAGCGGCGCTCGCAGGCGTCTCGGACGCTGCGCCACGCTCGGCGAGAAGCTGTTCGAGCGCGCGGAACCAGTAATCCGTCTCACGGCCCAAAGGCCGGCCGTCCTGCTCCCAAAGATGATATGCCGCCTGGCGCACCCGTTGCTCGAAGTCCATGTCGACGAACTTTTCGGTGTTTTCGTACATTGCCAGCACCTCCGTTGGAGGACTAAACGCCGAGCGGCCCAACTGTGATCCAGTCACTAACGGATCGTACACCGTGTTGATGCGGTCCGATCCGCGGGGCCGTACCATCGTTGCAGTCCGCACTGAGACACGCCGCAAACTACGGACAGTCTGCCGCGCCCCGCAGCGGCGTGGGATCAGGGGAGAGCTAGCCTTCTCGTCGTCGCCCACACCTAGGACGACTTCAGGCAGGCAGCCACTCCTCATCTGCGGTGCTGTCCAGCACCTTGGCTCCGCTGAAGTCCAGCCGCTGCTTGTTGCAGGGCCGACAAGTCGACCGGCGAGCGCATGGTCCGTTCGGCCCGCTCCAAAGCGTCGCGCACAGCTTCGATAGCCGCATCGCGCAGAAAGGGGTTCAGACAAGCGATCACCTCCAGGCTGTGAAGCAGGCGAAGCATGACCTCGATGGTGCCCGCGCCGTCCCTGGCGACGGGACGGAACGCATCTTCCAGCAGATCCTTCGCAAGCAAAGGAGGAACCGAGACCCGGTCGTTTCCGGGACTGACCGGATCCTCGCCGGGCTGCCAGTTGGAGAGAAGACGGGTGAGGGTACCGAGCACATCGATCGCCGTCCCTGGGTCGTTAATGCCCGGGGACAGAGCCCGTTCGGCGATTTCCGACAGAACGATGAGGCCGAACCGAGGGTCGCTGTCGAAGGTGCGCTTGTCGTCCACCACGAAGGCTCCAAGCAGCTCTGTCGTGAGCTCCTCGTCAAGCGCGCCCTTGACCACCATGAGAGGGCGTATCGGCGAAGCGTAGGTGCCGGGCCTGGCGGTCACCGCGATCGTCAGATCGTGCTCGGCAGCAAGTCGCTGCAGCTGCGCCGCGTCGAAGTGCTGCACATAGCCGAGCTTGGGGCCGCAGACGTGTGTTCCGTCAGGTTCGCCAGCGAGGACGTGGCAGTCGAAATGCGGATGCTCGCTCAAGGTCCTCAATGCGCCGGCGGTCGCAGCCTCGACCCGGTCGATTGTCTTTCCCACCCGACCGATGTCCGAGATCTGCCCGATCCAGCGGATCAGTGCGATGATCACCAGCGCTACCACACCGAGGGTGACAGAGAACAAGAGCATGCGACTGGCAGAGCCATAGATCCCGGCCGAGAGCCCGAGGATCGCCAGGATCGAGAACAGAAAGGCTCCGATGAAGACGGAGATCGAGGTCTGTGCCCCCCGATCACCGATGATGAGCGGAACCGCTCGTGGAGTCGTCGAGGCGGACGCAGCGGACAGCGACGCGACCAAGGTGGAGAGCGCGAACACTGAAACAGTCAGAAGGCTGGCCGCCAGTATCTCCAGGATCGATTGCACCGCCTCCTGAGAGATGGTGAAGGGCAATTCGTCAGGCGCCCAGCGGGCCATATAGAACGCCATCGCGATCGTCACGACCGCAAGGGCGGAGAACGCCGCCGGCAAAAACCACATCGTGTTCAGCAGGCGCCGAAGATAGAAAGAGAACTGGGTCATCGAATTCCCTCCGAACACAATGGAGCACCCCTCGTGCCACCCTGCTGGAGGAGAGTTGCCGAGGGCGGCTCGCCCCCTCCGCAGGGGTGGGGTTGGCGAGCGTGCGTTCTCCTGCGCTCCGGAGTGAGAGACCAGAAAAAGGCGAACCCGCCGACCGCACTTGTGCACGACGATGCCGTCCGATCCTGCATCAGTTCCCCAGCTTCCCTCTGACTTCCTGCCTGCTTAACGAACGACACCCCAAATGGTGCGACCTTCGTCCGAGGAGGCCGTGCGGAGGTGATCGCTCGTAGGTTGGGGAACTGTTGGGATTGGTCGCGCCGCCGGCAAGGCCGAACAGCAGGGTCCGCCCGCGGAAGGCAACAACTCGCCCCAGGCGAAGTGGTCGCAGTGCGCATTCCGTGCCGTTGCACCGGACGATGCAGTGTTCCAGTAGTCCTCGACCGTGGAAATGATCTATGCAGGCTTGAGCCCGTTTGATCGGAATGCCTTTCCTGCCGGAGATACTGAATGAGCGAAGTCTACATCTGTGACTACGTCCGCACGCCCATCGGACGCTATGGTGGCGCCTTGGCTTCCGTGCGACCTGACGATCTCGGGGCCGTGCCGCTCAACACGCTGGTGGACCGGCATCCGGGGATCGATTGGGAATCAGTGGACGATGTGATCTTCGGCAACGCCAATCAGGCCGGCGAGGACAATCGCAACGTGGCACGCATGAGCCTGCTGCTGGCGGGGCTGCCGGTGACGGTGACCGGCACCACCATCAACCGGCTCTGCGGGTCGGGCATGGATGCGGTATCGACGGCCGCGAGAGCCATCCGGGCCGGAGAGGCGGAATTGATGATTGCAGGCGGCGTGGAGTCGATGTCGCGGGCGCCTTTCGTCATGCTCAAAGCAGAGTCGGCGTTCTCCCGACAGGCCGAGATCCACGACACCACCATAGGTTGGCGCTTCATCAACCCCCGTATGGAGGCGCTGCACGGCACGGACTCCATGCCGCAGACGGGGGAAAACGTGGCGCGCGAGTACAATGTCAGTCGCGAGGCGCAGGATCGTTTTGCGGCCTCAAGCCAGGAAAAGGCGGCTGCGGCGCAGAGCAACGGGCGCCTGGCCCGCGAGATTGCACCGGTGATGGTCCCGCAGCGCAAGGGGGAACCCGTTGCTGTTGATGTGGACGAACACCCGCGCGCCGGGACCACTGCGGAATCACTGTCCAAGCTCAAGCCTCTCTTCGCCAATGGCACCGTGACAGCCGGCAATGCATCCGGTGTAAACGACGGCGCGGCGGCACTGATCATCGCTTCGGAGGCGGCCGCCAGAAAGTTCGGTCTGACTCCTCTGGCACGTATCCTCGGTGGCGCCACTGCCGGCGTGCCCCCACGGATCATGGGCATGGGACCGGCGCCGGCGAGCCAGAAGCTGTTCCGCCGGCTCGGTCTTACAGCCGCGGATTTCGACCTCATCGAACTCAATGAGGCCTTTGCCAGCCAGGGGATCGCCGTGTTGCGCGAGCTCGGGGTTTCCGAAGACGACCCGCGGGTCAACCCCAACGGTGGCGCTATTGCGCTTGGACATCCTCTGGGTATGAGCGGTGCGCGTATCGCCGGAACGGCCGCCCTGGAGCTCTCCTTGAGTGACAAGAAGCGCGCCTTGGCCACGATGTGCATCGGGGTAGGGCAGGGTATCTCGCTCGCCTTGGAACGGGTTTGATCAGGAGAGCGGCGCCGGCTTGCTGCACAGTGCTGCGGTCAGGAGGGCGCCGCCTCAGACGATCACATCGTTTCCGGCTCTTGAACAAGTGTCACGCCGAACTGCGCCTGCACACCGGAGCGGATCAGTCCGCTGAGCTGCTGCACATCGTCGAAAGTGGCGCCACCATGGTTGACGAGAACCAGAGCATGTCGCTCCGACACCCCGGCGCCGCCCACGCGATGTCCCTTCAAACCGGCACGCTCGATCAGCCAGGCGGCAGAGAGCTTTACCGAGCCGTCCGGCTGCGGGTACCGGGGCACCCCCTCGATTGCCGCGGCGACATCGTGGGGAACGATCGGATTGTGGAAGAACGATCCGACATTCCCCTGGATCTGCCAGTCGGGCAGCTTTGCTTGCCGAATTGCAATCACCTGGGCCCTGATCTCCGGCGCCCCGGTGCCTGAGGGCAGGTGGTCAATGCCCGAGTAGGTGAGGACCGGCGCCCATGGGCGGGGCAGCCGCAGACAAACCGAGGTGATCAGGTACCGGCCGGGCTGCTGCTTGAAGACGCTTTGGCGATAAGCGAAGCGGCAGTCGGCCACAGAGAAGGTGACGAAGCGCCGTTCGACCGTGTCGTAGGCGCGAAGCGAATGGAACCGGTCCGACAACTCGATGCCGTAGGCCCCGATGTTCTGAACCGGTGCCGCGCCCACCGTTCCGGGAATCAGGGAGAGGTTCTCCAGTCCCCACAAACCCTGGTCCACCGTCCAGCCGACGATCTCGTCCCAAGTCTCGCCTGCAGCGATCTCCACCAGGGCGTCGTGGCTGTCCTCCCCGATGATCCTCCGCCCCTTGAGCGCCATCAGCACCGCGATGCCGTCGAACCGGGGTCGCATGACCAGGTTGCTGCCGCCGCCCAGAACCCTGAAGGGCAGGGCGGACGAGGCAGCAGTGTCCAACAAATCCGGGATTTGCGCCTCGTCCATCAGCACGGTCCCGAAGCTGGCGCGTACCGGCAGTCCGAACGTGTTGTGAGGGCTCAGGTCGAAGTCTGCCGTCAGCCCGGGGAGTTGGATCGTCATGCAGCGCTGCTTGTGTGCTGGAGTGAAGAGACAGGCATTCGGAGCAAACAGAGTGCCTGCCAAACTGGCCAAGGGTTTGCGCTAGCATGACGGTTCACCCGAAGGCCAGCCCCGCCGGTCGTGCTGGCGAGGCGGACGCCCAAGAGAGTTGGACTGCTCCGAGCAGTCGAACAAGTCCGGCGATCAAGCGGAAAGCTGCAGCGGCGACCTCTGTGGCAGGTTCAGCACCTCCACCAGAGACCGATACTCGTGACGGGCATTGATGTGCGACATGGACGGAGCTCCACCGAGCAGGTCTGCGTCCAGTGGATCGAACACAGTCATCCCCGTCAGAAAGAGCGATCGAAAAATGACGCGCTCGGCGATCCCCTCGGCCACGCGGCAACCCAGCGCTCCTGCCAGGCGCTCTACCGTTTGCTGCACGCGGCTGGCATTGTGCGAGCCGAGGTTGGAGATGCGGTTGCGCACCAGCACCCAGTCTATGCCGCGCCCTGATTGCTCCTGCCGCTCCGCCCGCGCTTTCTGGACGTTGCGAGAGTAGGGG
Organism: Pseudomonadota bacterium; assembly: GCA_023437755.1. GTDB lineage: Bacteria > Pseudomonadota > Alphaproteobacteria > Rhizobiales > Devosiaceae > Devosia. The sequence goes on along the minus strand of JAEZFJ010000408.1, from coordinate 790 downwards.
CTGGCCTCGAGCGGCTCGCCGGTATTTGGGTCGATGCGGGCCAGCACGTCGAGGTCGATCATGCTGTCATTGATCGGCGTAATCAGCGTGTCGGCGGCCCCGTGGCTGAGGCGCGCCAGATTGCCGTCGAAACCAGGGGTGTCGATGACGATGAAGTCCACCTCGTTGCGCAGCGCATCCATGGCGCGGTTGAACAGGTCGAGTTCGATGCGCTGGTTCTCGCAAATGGAATCCCCCCACGCGGTGGGCAGGTGAACATGCTTGGGCATGAGCACGTCCCGCCCGCTCGTCTCCGCCGTGGCGCGGCGATTGCGGACGTAGCGGGTGAGCGTCTGCTGGCGGCTGTCCACATCGATGGTGGCGACGCGGTGGCCTTGGTGGAGCAGGTAGACGGCGAGGTGCAGGGCCGTCGTCGACTTGCCCGAGCCGCCCTTTTCATTTCCGACAGCAATGATGTGCGCGCCGCCGCTGACCATGTATCGACTCCATGCCGGAGGTTGAGTTCTCCCCAGCATCAACCGATTTCATGGTTAACAACGCCTTAAGGCGGGCAGGTCTGTGCGTTCATTGCCAGGCAAGGGGCTGGAGGGTAGCGGCGCCTCAGAGAGCGCGGCGAGTCACGGCTGCCAGGAACTCGGCATAGGAGCCACTGGTCGCGCGAACCAGCAAGCTTTCCAGCTCCGCAAGGGGTGTCTCGGAATCATCCACCCGCAGGTCGAGCAGCGGATAGGTCTCGCGGCCGTAGACTTTCAGCGCCGCCGAGCCGGTGCCGCGGCGGTCTCCTCCAGAT
>JAEZFJ010000349.1 GCA_023437755.1 Pseudomonadota bacterium | reverse complement strand
GGGGCGACGAGGGCAAGGGCAAGATCGTGGACTGGCTCTCGGAGCGCGCCGACGTGGTGGTGCGCTACCATGGCGGCCACAATGCCGGCCACACGCTGGTGATCGACGGCGTCAGCTACAAGCTGGCGCTGCTGCCGTCCGGTCTGGTGCAGGGCAAGCTCAGCGTCATCGGCAATGGTGTGGTGGTCGACCCGCACCATTTCGTCGCCGAGATGGAGAAGCTGCGCGGGCAGGGGGTGACCATCACGCCCGAAGTGCTGCGCATTGCCGACAACGCACCGCTGATCCTGTCCCTGCACCGGGAACTCGACGCCATCCGGGAGGACGCCAACTCCGGCCTCAAGATCGGTACCACTCGCCGTGGCATCGGTCCGGCCTATGAAGACAAGGTGGGCCGTCGCGCCATCCGGCTGGTCGATCTCAGCGAACCCGATACGCTGATGAGCAAGATCGAGCGGCTCCTGACCCACCACAACGCGCTGCGCCGCGGCATGGGTCTGTCCGAAATCGAGCCGCAGGCGATCCACGACGAACTCACCGAAATTGCCGACCAGATCCTGCCGTTCATGGACCAGGTGTGGCGCGTGCTTGACGATAAGCGTCGCCAAGGTGCCCGCATCCTGTTCGAAGGCGCACAGGGGGCGCTGCTCGACAACGATCACGGCACCTATCCGTTCGTCACCTCGTCCAACACGGTGGCGGGTCAAGCTGCCGCCGGCTCGGGCCTTGGTCCCACGGCGATCGGATATGTCCTCGGCATCACCAAGGCCTACACGACCCGTGTGGGCGAGGGGCCGTTCCCGTGCGAACTCGACGACGAGGTCGGGCGACACCTCGCGACGGTTGGTCGTGAGGTGGGGGTGAACACCGGCCGCCCGCGCCGCTGCGGCTGGTTTGATGCCGTGCTGGTCCGCCAGACGGTGAAGACCTCCGGCATCACCGGGATCGCGCTCACCAAGCTCGATGTCCTGGATGGGCTCAAGGAAATCAAGATCTGCGTCGGCTACGAGCGCGATGGGTCACGCATTGATTATTTGCCTGCCTCAATGGGGGCACAGGCACGGGTTAAGCCGATCTACGAGACCCTGGAAGGGTGGTCGGAGACGACGGCTGGGGCCCGCAGTTGGGCCGAACTGCCGGCGCAGGCCGTCAAGTACGTCCGGCACATCGAGGAACTGATCGGCGCTCCGGTGGCGCTGTTGTCAACGAGCCCCGAGAGGGCAGACACCATCCTGGTGGTTGACCCGTTCCAAGACTGAGAATTTTTGTTACAACACCAGCAAAACCTGAGTACCAAGTAACCGATGGCGGATTACAAAGAGCTGTTGCGCCGGGCCATCGCGGCCTTACCGGAAAACAACGGGTCTGCGCGTCGCGCGGTCTACGAAAAGGCGCGCTCAGCTCTGGTCGGTCAGCTCAGGGCGATTCAGCCGCCCCTGCCGGCACGCGAGATCACTCAGCACCGGCTGCAGCTCGAAGACTGCATTCGCCAGGTCGAGCAGGAGGCCAGCGAAGCGGTGATCCAGCTCGGCCGGGATGCCGCTTTTGGCACTGGTCCGGCGGCGGCTCCTGCCGTGCAGTCCGGCTGGAACACCTCGCCAGCGCAGCCTCCGAAGCCGGAGCCGGAAACTGCGGCACCCGCGCCTGTCTCTGCCGTTGTTGCGGAGCCCGAGCTTGCAGCACCGGAGCCAGTGGCTGCAGCGGAGGCTGACGAGCCGGCGGAGCCAGTCCCATTTGCGGAACCGGAGCCGCCCGAGGCCATGCCATCGGCCGGCGTCGAGAAGCTCTCCATCGAAGAGATCATCGCCAAGGCCGCCGAGACCTCGGGCGCCGAAGTTACCCCGGTGGTGCCGAAGCCGAGGGAAACTCCGGCTCCGACGATCACCCCACGCAACGAACCGGGCGCGTCCAACGTGCGGCCGTTCGAGCCGCCTGTCCGCTTCCCGGGAGGCGACACGAGGCGCGAAGCGGCACCGCTTGCGGGCGGCCGTCCGAGCAGCGAGCCGGTGCGGTTTGGCCCACGCACCGAGCCCGGCGTTCAGCAGGCGGTGGCGCGGCAGCCAGGCTCGCCCTTGGCCATGGCGGAAGCGGCGCCCGTCGAGGCGGCGCTGTCGACCGTGCGAGAGGTGGAGGTCGAGACGCCTCCGGACGAGGCGAGCGAGGCCGAGGGCGTCATTCAGCGCGCCATTCAGACGCTGGATCGCGAGGCACGTGGCGAGACCGCCGAGACGCCCTCCGAAGCGGCGCGTGATGGCTTCGCCATGGTGCCGCCCGGCAAGGAGGACGGCGAGACTGCCTTCAATACCGATGAGACCCCAGGCCGTTCCGGCGCCGGCCTCACCATCTTCCTCGTGGTGTTTGCTGTTCTGCTGGCGGGTGTCGGCGGTGCCGGTTACTGGGCGTGGCGCGAAGGCTATGTCGATCTTGAACAGATGTTCGGGCAGGGCCAGCCGCAGGTAACCGAGACGGCGGAAACCACCACCCCCACACTGCCGCCGCCAACGCTGGACGCCCCGGTGCAGCCTGGCGAGGAAACCACCGGGCCTGGAAACACCACACCGGTCGCGACTCCCGATCCGGCTGCCGAACTCGGCGGCCTCGAGATCGATGATCGACTGGAGCCCACGCCAGAGCCCGTCGTACCGGAAGGCAATGAGACCGTGCTGCCCGATATCGGTGCGAATGGCGAGATCAAGTCGGAAGAACGGCTCCCGGCCGTTGAAGAGGCCCTGCCTGGAACCGACGACATCGCCGCATCGGTCGACCCGGCCGTTCTGGCCGGCAGTCAGTCGCTGTTGCTTGAGGCCAGCGCCGACGGCCGCTCGGGCGCAGTTCCGTTCTCCGGATCGGTGGAATGGGAGCGCGGCGAAGACGAGCTCGGCCTGCCGACACTGAACGGCACCGCAAGCATCCCTGCCCGTAACCTGTCGGTCGATGTCACCATTCGCAAGAATTCCGATCCTGCTCTGCCTGCCAGCCACCTGATGGAAGTGGACTTCCAGGTCAGCGACAGCTTCGTGGGTGGCAGCATCGCCAGCGTGGCCGGTGTGCTGCTCAAGGATGAGGAACTAGTGACCGGCACACCGCTGGTCGGCGCCTCCGCGCGTGTCGTTGGCAACTCGTTCCTGTTCGCGCTCAGCGCGGCGGAAAATGATCTCGCCACCAATACCGAGCTGCTGGAAAACCGTCGCTGGCTCGATCTGGCGATTGTCTATGGCACCGGGCGCAACGCCATCATCACCCTCGAAAAGGATGAAGAGGCGCAGGCGCTGTTTGCTGAGGTCTTCACCGCCTGGGCCGAGTAACTGCGGTAGTTGTCTCCTCCGCTCACGAGGAGGAGACAACCGGCTCCTCGACCAGTTCGCCAGCCTCGATGCGATAGTGGCGGGCAGCCAAGGCTGCGACATCATCCGCATGGTGGCTGACTAAAACGGTGTGCCAGCCATGGCGCTCGGTCAGCGTGCTCACCAGTGCCCGCGTCGCTCGCCGGGTCTCATCGTCGAGAGCAGAGAATGGCTCGTCGAGCAGCAACACCTCACGGG
>JAEZFJ010000334.1 GCA_023437755.1 Pseudomonadota bacterium | reverse complement strand
CGCACCATCAAGGACATTCCCGAAAAGCTCGCGGGCAGCGGCTGGCCCGAGGTGATCGAGATCCGCGGCGAGGTCTACATGACCTATGCGGAGTTCCAGGCGCTGAAGGAGCGCTCCGCTGCCATCGGCGGGCAGGACTACGTCAACCCGCGCAACACCGCCGCCGGCTCGCTGCGCCAGAAGGACCCTGCGGTCACCGCCAGCCGCAACCTGCGCTTCTTTGCCTATGCCTGGGGCGCCGCCAGCGAAGATCCAGCGCCAACGCAGTATGAGGCGGTGCAGCGCTTCGCCGACTGGGGTTTCAAGGTCAGCCCGCTGATGAAACGGGCGGCAGCGGCGGACGAGCTCATTGCCCACTACCGCGAAATCGAGGCGCAGCGAGCGAGCCTCGGCTATGACATCGACGGGGTGGTCTACAAGGTCGACCAGTTGGAACTGCAGCGCCGCTGGGGGTTCGTTACCGGCGAGCCGCGCTGGGCCATCGCCCACAAATTTCCGGCCGAGCAGGCCACGACCGTCCTGCGCCAGATCGACATCCAGGTCGGCCGCACCGGCACGCTGGCTCCGGTCGGGCGGCTCGATCCGGTAACGGTGGGCGGGGTGACCGTCGTCAACGTGACCCTGCACAACGAGGACTACATCGCCGGGCGCGACAGCTTCGGCCAGCCGATCCGTGACGGCGCCGACATCCGCATCGGTGACACGGTGGTGATCCAGCGTGCGGGTGATGTCATCCCGCAAGTGGTGAAGGTGCTGCTCGACAAGCGCCCGCCGGATGCCGAGCCTTACCAGTTCCCGGAGACGTGCCCGGTCTGTGGTTCGCCCGCGGTGCGCGAGCTCAACGAGAAGACCGGCAAGGAGGACGCGCGGCGACGCTGCACCGGCGAGTCGATCTGCCCGGCGCAGGCGATCGAGAACCTCAAGCACTTCGTCGCCCGCAACGCCATGGACATCGAGGGCATGGGTACGGAGAACGTCGAGACATTTTTCTCGGCGGGGCTGCTCGAAACTCAGGCCGATCTGTTCCGCCTCCGCGAGCGCGCGACAGACGTCCGACAGGCGCTGTTCGAACGGCGCGAGGCCCAGGCGGCGGAGCGCGAGAGGTTGACCGGCAAGGTGCGCAAGAAGGTGCTGAGCGCCGAAGAGCGCACCTATGAGGGGCTCGACAAGCTGTTCGACGCCATCGACTCGCGCCGCGAGCCGGAACTTGATCGCTTCATCTTCGCTCTGGGCATCCGCCATGTCGGGGAGACCACGGCCGCGCTTCTGGCCCGCACGTTCTCCACCATTGAAGCCTTCCGCGACAAGGCGGTGGAAGCGGCCGCGAGCGGCGGCGACATGCACGCGGTGTTCCCCTCGATAAACGGCATCGGCGACACGGTATGGTCGTCGGTGCGGGACTTCTTCGGCAACGAGCGCAACGTCGCCGCGCTGAATGACCTGCTGCGCTATGTGAAGCCGAAGCCCTATGTCGTCACCATCTCGGCCGACAGCCAGGTGGCTGGAAAGACGGTGGTGTTCACCGGTTCGCTCGATAAAATGACCCGCTCGGAAGCCAAGGCCATGGCCGAGCGGTTGGGTGCGAAAGTCGCCGGGTCGGTGTCCTCGCAGACAGATATGTTGGTGGCAGGGCCGGGGGCCGGCTCCAAGCTCAAGAAGGCCGAGGAACTCGGCGTCGAAGTGATCACCGAAGACCAGTGGCTTGAGCGCGTCGGGCGCTGAGGGAGACACGTCCATGAAGTGCGTTGTTCATGCGCTGGCAGCGGCCGCGCTGTTTGCCAGCCCCGTGCTCGCCAGCGAGGCCGGCGATCGGCTGGCCGAGCGGCTCTATGAGGGCACGCTGATCGAGGCGCGGGCGGAGATGCTTGCGGCCTGCGACGCGGGCGAGACCGACGCCTGCTTTGCCGCCGGGATGACCGAACTCTTGGGCGCGATAGAAGGTCTGGCGCAGGACCTTTACCGCTATGGCGCGACGACGCCCGGCACTCCGGCCGCGGCGATGCTGCTCGGCATGGGGGTCGATACCGTTGCGGCCCCGGCCAACCCGGATCCGGAACAGCTCACCTACGAGGGGCTGCGCGCGGTGTTGGAAGAGTTCGTGGTCGGCATGGATGCTGCCCGCGCGCGTTTCGAGGCCGCTGGCGGGAGCGGCGACTATGTGCTGACCATCGACCCGCTGCGCGTCAGGATCGACTTCAACGGCGACGGTACGGCGGAAGAGGGCGAGACGCTCCAGGCCATGCTCGGGCCGATCGGCGAATTCGCGACGATCCCCGCACCGGACGCGCCGCCGCCGGGCAAGTCGAAGGGGCGAGCGGAAGCCGAGCCGGCCGACACCACCATCGGGTTCGACCGCGGCGATGCCTGGTGGTTCGCCGGCTATACCCAGGTTGTCGCTTCTCCGATCGACCTGCTGCTGGCGCATGATTTCTCGGGATTCTACGATGCATACCTGCATCGGGTTTTCCCCATGGCCGGACTGCCGATGCAGGATTATTCGACCGGCGGCACCTTGTTCATGGATGAGGAGAGCGATGCATTCCTTGCCGACATCATCGCCGCCATCCACACGCTCGACTTTCCCGTCGCCGACAGTGATCGCCTGGCTGGCGTGCTCGATCGCCTCAAGGCCATTCCGGTGCTGTCGCGGCGCAACTGGGAGGCGATCCTCGCCGAAACCGACGACAACCGCGAGCTGGTTCCGTCGCCGCGGCAAACCTCGCTGGTGCCGAACACACCGGTGACAGAGGAGACCGTTGCCGCCTGGATGGCGACGCTCGATACGGTTGACCAGATCCTCGCCGGCGAGCTTCTGGTGCCGCATTGGCGCTTCCGGCAGGGCTTCGACCTTGCGGCGTATTTCGCCACCGCCACAGAGACCGACCTGGTGATGCTGCTGACAGGGCAGGGCGCCTTGCCCTACCTCAAGGAGGGCCCTGTCGCCGATGCACAGAGTTTCGCCGAGGCCAACCGCGTCTTCGGCACCGACTGGCTCAACTACGTGTTCTGGTTCAACTGATGCGCCACCTTGCCATGCTCGGATTCTTGCTGATCGCCGCCCCCGCCCCCGCCACGGCTGCGCCGATCGCCACTTTCGACGATCCCAAGGCGCTGCTCGAGGCGATCTACGACCAGATCGCCTCCTACGAGGAGAACTGGGAGGAGTTCGATCCCGAAGCCAGCTTCGATGACACGGAGGCTTTCTCGGACAACCTGTCGGCCCGGCTGGAGGAGGCCGACCGCATCGTGAAGGCCGACGGCAGCGAGATGGGCGCACTCGATTTCTCGCCGTTCATCAACGGCCAGGATTCCGGCGGCATGGCGTTCACCATCGGCGAGCCGAAAGTGAAAGGCACGCGCGCTAAGGCCCAAGTCGAGATCACGCTGTTCGGAAAACCCCACCAGACCATCGGCTTCGAACTTGTCGACGAGGGCAGTGACGGCTGGAAGATCGACGACATCATCCTGCCCCCATTCGAGGACGGAGTGCCGCTCCGCCTCAGCGACTACCTGGCCGATCCCCTGGCTCCCTAGGAATTCATCATGCGCGTTTTTGCCCTTGTCGCCGCCCTCGTTGTTCTCGCCGTGCCAGCGATGGCGCAGACCTTTGATACCCCGGAGGCGCTGCTCGAAGCCTTCTACGAGCCCTATTTCACCGGCGAGTTCTACGAGGACGAGACGCCCTTCCGCTCCGAGTCGCTGCAGGCCCTCTATGACCGCGACGCCGAGATCACCCCCGACGGGGAGATGGGCGCGATCAGCTTCGACCCGTTCATCGACGGGCAGGACTTCGACATCGACCAGTTCAGCATCGACGCGGTGGCGATCGAGGGCGACATCGCCACCGCGGGCGTCTCCTTCACCAATTTTGGCGAGCCGCGCCAGCTGGTCTATGACCTGGTGTTCGAGGACGGCGGCTGGCGCGTCGACGACGTGGCCTCGGTGACTCCCGGCAATGAGTACCGCCTGAGCGAGATCTTTGCCGATGCGGCGGGGGTGCCAGACACCCAATAGACCTCACGGTGAACTTGTCGAACCACGAGGGCGCGGCCACCGAAGTTGCGGCGCACACG
>JAEZFJ010000295.1 GCA_023437755.1 Pseudomonadota bacterium | reverse complement strand
GACCGAGACCATGCCGGAACCAGATGTGCCGGTCGCACCCGAGCCGGTGCCGCCGCCACCTGAGCCGGCTGCCCCGGTGGATGCGCCCGCCGAAGAGGTGCCGCCGCCGGGTCCGCCGGAAACCACGCCCGACTATGTGGAAGAGATCGAGGAGCAGGCCACGGCCGCCCGGCTCGCCGAAGGGGTGCCGGATGCTGTTCCCGTCGTGCCGGCCCCGGCCACGGCCGAGCCGAAGCAGGGCTGGTTCCAGCGGCTGACGACGGGGCTCAAGCGCTCCTCGGACCAGTTGAGCGGCTCGATCACGGCCGTCTTCACCAAGCGCCGGCTCGACGATGCGACGCTGGAAGAACTCGAGGATGTGCTGATCCAGGCTGATCTTGGGCTTGAAACGGCCACTGCCATCACCGAGACGCTGCGGCGCGACCGCTTCGATCGTGACGTTTCGGGCGAGGAGGTGCGCAGTGTCCTCGCGGCGGAAGTCGAGACCGTGCTGGCGCCGGTGGCGCAGTCGCTGCGGGTCGACCCGGACCAGCGGCCTTTCGTGATCCTGATGATCGGGGTGAACGGGTCGGGCAAGACCACCACCATCGGCAAGCTGGCGCAGAAGCTCTCGGCAGAGGGCAAGTCGGTGATGCTTGCGGCTGGCGACACCTTCCGTGCGGCTGCCATCGAACAATTGCAGGTGTGGGGACAGCGGACCAATTCGCCGGTGGTGGCGCGGCCGGCCGGATCCGACGCTTCGGGGCTCGCCTTCGATGCGGTGACCCAGGCCAGGGCCGAGGGGCGGGACGTGTTGATCATCGATACGGCCGGACGCCTGCAGAACCGCGACGAGCTGATGAACGAGCTCGAGAAGGTCATCCGCGTCATCAAGAAGGTGGACCCCACAGCGCCGCACGCGACCCTGCTGACGCTCGACGCCACTACGGGGCAGAACGCCATGAAGCAGGTGGAGATCTTCGGGCAGCGCGCCGGGGTGACGGGGCTGGTGATGACCAAGCTCGACGGCACCGCCCGCGGCGGCATCCTGGTCGCCATCGCCCGCAAGTTCGGGCTGCCGGTACATTTCATCGGCGTCGGCGAGGGGGTGAACGACCTGCAGCCGTTCCGGGCGGACGAGTTCGCGCGGGCGATTGCCGGGCTGGAGTAGACGCCGTCTGAGCGCTGCCGTTTCTACCGAGGCATCGGTGCGGCGTCAGCCGCGTTCCCTGAGCTGGAGCGCCTGCAGCATCATCACGGTCTTGGCGTCGATGATTTCGCCGGTGCGGATCATGGCGAGCGCGTCCGCGAGGGGTAGTTCCACGACCTCAATTTCCTCGCCTTCGTGAGCAAGACCGCCACCGCCGCCGAGGCGCAGGCCGGGGGTGTAGCGGGCAAGGAAGCAGGCGACCTTTTCGGTCAGGGCGCCGGGGCTCGGATAAACCTCGAACAGAAATTCGAGATCCTGCGGTTCGTAGCCGGTCTCTTCCAGCGCCTCGCGCCGGGCGGACTCTTCGGGAGCCTCGCCCTCGTCGCGCATGCCGGCGCAGGCTTCCAGCACCATGGAAGGGTCGCCGTTCAACTGGACCGGCAGGCGCCACTGGCGCGTGAGCAGCACCTGGCGCGTGTCGGGATCATACATCAGCACGGCGGCGGCGAGACCATGGTGGTAGACTTCGCGGTCATAATCGCGGGCAACGCCGTCGGCGCCGGTATAGGTGACGTGGTAGTTGTCGAACCGACCCCAGGCCTTGGCCAGTTCGGTCTTGCCGCGAATGGTGATCTTGGGCTGCACGTTCGGCTCCGGGAAGTTTCGTGTTCTATGCCCGACCACGGCTGCGCACGCCAGCAGCCACTGCGTCGTTCCGCGCACGCTGTGTTCGCTTTGCGAACAAAGTGCGCAGTGCGACGAAAGTCTGCTTCAGCTGCTTTGATTCGGTAAGCATTGCAGTCTAGAAGTCTCGAACCATTCCAAACTGCGCGCGACGGTTCCGCGCACCAGCGAGGCCTCATGGCAGTTCGATCCCGCCCGCTTTCCCCGCATCTGCAGATCTACCGCTTCACCATCACGATGACGATGTCGATCGTCCATCGCGCCACCGGCATCGCCAACTATGTCGGCATGGCCTTTCTGGCGCTGTGGCTCGCAGCCGCAGCGTGGGGCCAGGAGCCGCTCGACGTGGTCAACGGCATCTATGGCAGCTGGTTCGGACAGCTCGTGCTGTTCGGCTATACCTGGAGCCTGGTGCACCACATGCTCGGGGGCATTCGCCACTACCTGTGGGACGTGATTATCGGCTTCGAGGCCGGGCAGCGCGAGGCCATGGCCTGGGCCAACCTGGTGGCTTCGGTGGTGATCACGCTGTTGGTCTGGACTGTTTTCGTGTGGGTGGGTTGAGATGCGCGAGCAAGTCGTCACCAGCAGCGTCGTCGCCAATCCGAAGTCGCGCTACGGCAATGCCCGTTCGGCAACGGGGCACTTCATCGTCCAGCGGCTGACCGGGTTCTCCAACATCCTGTTTCTGGGCTTCCTCCTATTCGTCGTGGTGCGCCTCGCCGGGCAGGACCGCACCGACATGGTGGCCCTCATCGGCCAGTGGTATGTCGGCCTGCCGTTCGCCGCGCTGATCGGCATCGTGTGCGTGCACATGCGCATCGGCATGCGGGAGGTGGTGGAGGACTATGTCCATGAACCGCGCACCCACCGGCTGGCGCTGTCGCTCAATACTTTTGTCGTGCTGCTGATCGGCCTTGTCGCCGTCGGCTCGCTCGTCAAGCTCGTCTTCTGGGGTTAACCGCCATGGCCACTTACGAACTCATCGACCACGAATTCGACGTGGTGGTGGTCGGCGCCGGCGGCGCAGGACTG
>JAEZFJ010000264.1 GCA_023437755.1 Pseudomonadota bacterium | reverse complement strand
CATCGAGGAGCATGATGCGGCGGCGTCCCGGATCGGCCATGGCAGCGAAGAAGGCCTGGCTGCCGGCCAGGAGCGCCGCGACAGGATCTGTGAGGGAGGCCTCCCCTGCGGCTTCGATGCCGGCCGCGACAGCGGCGTGCTCGGCCTCGACCACTGCCGCGAACAGCGCGGTCTTGTCGGCAAAGTGATGGTAGAGCGCGCCCCGAGTGACGCCTGCCGCAGCGACGATGTCCGGGGTGGCAGTGTCGGCAAAGCCCCGTTCAGCAAAGAGTTTGCGTCCAGCCTCAAGGAGCAGCCGGCGGGTTTCGGCGCGACGTTCCGCCTGGGTGCGTCTTTCCACTTGCATACATACTGCCTGTATGTTTAGTTGCATTCACATACAGGCAGTATGTATCTTCTCTTCGGCGTGATGCAAGGAGAACCCGCATGCGTACCGACAGCTTCTACCCTCTGGTCCAGGTGGCGGACGTGGAGGCCACCGCCCGCTTCTACGAAACCCATTTCGGCTTTACCCGCACCTTTTCCAGCGACTGGTACGTGCAGTTGCGTGCCGCATCGGAGCACCCGTTCGAACTGGCGCTGATCCGCCACGACCACGACTCCATCCCGCCGGAAGGACGGGGGGTGACGCGCGGGCTGATCCTCAGCTTCTATGTGGCGGACGCGGCGGCGGAGGAACAGCGGCTGACGGCGGCTGGCCTGAAGATCGCTCAGCCCCTGCGCGACGAGGTGTTCGGCCAGCGCCACTTCATTCTTGCCGACCCCAACGGGCTGCTGATCGATGTGATCACGCCCATCGAGCCAAGTGCAGAATTTCTCGCCACGCTGGGCGGCTGACCTTCCATACCACACTGGCGACTCTCGACCGGTGCCGGTAATGATGCACGTCACTCATGGAGGATTGAATGAGCGGACAGCGTCTCGGCATCGGCATCATCGGCACGGGCAATATTTCGTCGGCCTATCTGCGCGCCATTCTGGGGCGCGAGGGGCTGGCGGGGTTCCCCGTGCTCGATGTGCGCGGCATTGCCGACATGAAGCGGGAAGTGGCGGAGGCGCGGGCGGCCGAGTTCGGGCTGAAGGCCATGACCATCGACGAACTGCTGGCCGATCCCGAGATCAGGCTGGTGATCAACCTGACCATTCCGCGGGCGCATGTGGACGTGGGGCTGCGGTGCCTGGCAGCCGGCAAGCACGTCTATTCGGAAAAGCCGCTCGGCATCAATTTCGCCGAGGGCAAGCGGCTGCTCGACGCGGCCGAGGTGGCGGGACTGAGGATCGGTTCGGCACCGGACACCTTTCTCGGCGGCTCGCACCAGCAGGCGCGGCAGGTGGTCGATTCCGGCGCGCTGGGGCAGATCGTGGGCGGCACCGCCTTCTTCCAGTGCCCGGGCCATGAGAGCTGGCACCCCGATCCGGCCTTCTACTACGACATCGGCGGCGGCCCGGTGCTGGACATGGGACCGTACTACATCACCGACCTCGTGAACCTGCTCGGGCCGGTGGCGCGGGTGTCAGCGATGAGTTCGCGGCTCCGGACGCAGCGGCCGATCACCTCGGAGCCCAAGAAGGGCCAGATCATGGACGTGCATGTGGACACCCATGTCACCGGCGGGCTGGGTTTTGCCAATGGCGCGATCGTGCAGGTTGGGCTGAGCTTCGATGTGCCGGCGCACAAGCACGTGCCGCTCGAACTCTACGGCACCGACGCCAGCCTGATCGTGCCGGATCCGAACTTCTTCGGGGGTGACGTCGAACTGCGCAAGCGCGGCAAGGGCGAGGAGTGGACAGCGGTGACGGTGGACCAGCCCTATGCCGACGGCAACTACCGTTCGCTGGGCGTCGCCGACATGGCCCAGGCCATTCTCGACAACCGGCCCCACCGCGCCAACGGACACCTGGCCCTGCATGTGCTCGAGGTGATGGAAGCCTTCGCCACCGCCTCGGCGGAAGGCCGCGTGATCGACATCGCGACGCCGGTCGAGCGGCCGGAGCCGCTGGCGGCGTCCCTCAAGAACGGGAGGATCTAGGCGGCCGCGTGCTTGCGGCAGAGGTTGCCGATGGCCTGGGCGAGATCGGCTTCCGAGAACGGCTTGTTGAGCCGCGGGAGCCGCAACTCCTCACCCTCGGGCAGTTCGGCGTAGCCGGTTGCCAGGATGATGTCGGTCGAGGGCCAACGCTGCATGATCTCGACCGCAAGCTGGGCACCGGTCATTCGCGGCATGGCGTGGTCGGTCACCACGAGGTCGAAATGCCGGGCATCGAGATGGCCCAGCGCCTCCTCGGCGGAATAGGCTTCCACCACCGTGTGGCCGAGATCCTCAAGCATGGCGGCGGTGTTCATCAGCACCAGGGCGTCGTCGTCGACGGCGAGGACGTTGAGATGGCGCGGAGCCGCCTGGGGATCCTGCGCCGGCTGCAAAGGCAGCTCGGGCTCTTGCTCGGGAACGGCAGCATCGCCCTCGATCACCGGCAGCCAGATGGTGGCCGTGGTGCCGCGGCCGGGAGCACTGGTGACGGTCAGGCGGCCGCCCGACTGCTGGGCCAGGCCGTGCACCATCGACAGGCCAAGGCCGGTGCCCTTGCCGATGCCCTTGGTGGTGAAGAACGGCTCGGTGGCGCGCTGAAGGGTTTCGGGGGACATCCCTTCGCCCTGGTCGGCAACGGACAGGCGCACATAGCGACCCGGCGCCAGATCGTCGAAGTGCGGCTCGGCCAGTTCGGCCGAGATGGTGAGCCGGCCACCGGCCGGCATGGCGTCGCGTGCATTGACCGCCAGGTTGAGAATGGCGGTCTCGAGCTGGGCGGAATCGGTGCGGACCAGCGGCAGGTTGTCGGCAAAGCTGGTCTCGATACCGATGGTGGTGCCGAGCGAGCGCTGCAGCAGCTCGGTCATGTCGCCGACCAGCCGGGTGAGGTCAACCGGGCGGAACTCGAGCGTCTGGCGACGGGCAAAGGCGAGCAGGCGCTGGGTCAGGGTCACGCCGCGGCGGGCGCCTTCGGTGGCGTTGGCCAGCCAGCGGCTGACTTCCGTGTCGGGCGGCAGCCGGCGGGTGGCGAGTTCGAGACTCGACAGCACGGCCATCAGGAGGTTGTTGAAGTCGTGGGCGATGCCGCCGGTAAGTTGCCCGACCGCCTCGAGCTTCTGGGCCTGGAACAGCTGCTCGCGCGTCTGCTCGAGCGCGTCCTGCGCCCGCTGCCGCTCGGTGACGTCACGGGTGATCTTGGCAAAGCCCAGAAGGGTGCCGTCGTCGTTGTAGATGGCGTCGATCACCACGTGGGCGCGGAAGCGGGTGCCGTCCTTGCGGACCCGCCAGCCTTCGCGCTCATAGCGCCCCTCGGCGCGGGCGATGGTGAGGGCCCGCTCGGGCTCGCCCGCCTCACGGTCTTCGGGGACGTAGAAACTGCTGAAATGCTGGCCGATGATCTCGTCGCGGGGGGAGCCCTTGATGCGCTCGGCGCCGGCGTTCCAGTTGGTGACGATGCCCTCGGGGGACAGCATGTAGATGGCGTAGTCGGTCACGCCTTCGACCAGGCGCCGGAACTGGTCTTCGCTCTGCTGCAGCGCCTGCTGCGCCGTGCGGCGGTCCGTGAGATCGCGGGTGACTTTGGCGAAGCCGAGCAGGCGCCCGTCGGAT
>JAEZFJ010000262.1 GCA_023437755.1 Pseudomonadota bacterium | reverse complement strand
TCGGACGCTACGTGTCTTTCCAAGCATCTAAGGAAGCGCCGCCACTAAGGAGCTTCAAGGAGGCGCTTGGCTTCAATCGCGCGCATCTGAGTCGTAGGTGCAGATTGCATCCACTCTCGATCCTGTTGCTCCTTTGAAGCATAGCAATGCCCGCAAGCGCCGAACGACACTGAGCTGGATAGCTGGTTCACCCTGTCAGGCGTAGTAGTAGCCCAATCATCCGAGTGCTTGTTGTAGTGCGGACGTGCCCCGGCACACAGTCTGGTATGGACGGTGTAGCTGCCCACCGGGAGCCCCCTAGACGGTCTTAGGTTCACCGCTAACCTGCCAGCTTCTAGCATCTCAACCGTAGCTCCCAGCAACGATATTGCGCTTGTTCACTCTGGTAGGTACACCGCATCTCTACAACCTTGGACTCGCCCTCAGCGCGTCCCGGATTTCCGTGAGCAGCACTTCCTCACGGCTCGGAGCGGGGGTGGTCTGCACCGGCTCCTTGGCCGCTTCCCGCTTCATGGAGTTGATCGCCTTCACCACCATGAACAGGACGAAGGCGATGATGGTGAACTTCACCACGGCGTTGATGAACAGGCCGATATTGAGCGTCGCCACGCCCGCTGCCTTGGCGGCGGCAATGGACGGCACCGACACGCCCTCGGGGTTGGACAGGACGACGAACAGGTTGGAAAAGTCGATGCCGCCGATCACGAGCCCGATCAGCGGCATGAAGATGTCGTCCACGATCGACGACACGATGGCGCCGAACGCCGCCCCGATGATCACCCCGATGGCGAGGTCGATCATGTTGCCCTTGATCGCGAAATCGCGAAATTCCTTCAGTACACCGGCCATTATCTCTCTCCTTGCCGCAAATCCGGCCCTGACGCTCGGATGCGCTAACATCGGTTAACCCGGCGATTGACGCAATGGGCCGGAGGTCGGCCTTGCCTGTGCCCGGCGAGGCGCCCATAGTTCGCGCCAGCAACCCGGACCTCGCTCATGCACCCGCCAGCGGCCGAAGCCGCCACCAGCCTTCGGCAGGCCATCGATCATCTTCCGCAGGGCATCGCCATCTTCGATGCCGCGCTGCGCCTCGTCACTTCGAACCGGCGCTATGTCGACCTGCTCGGCCTGCCCGACACCGTAGGCGCGCCCGGCACCATGCTGTTCGACATCGCCCTGCGCCTCGCCGCCCGCGGCGATTTCGGCCCAGGCGACGCCACCCGGCTGGCGGTGGAGCGCATCGACCTCCTGACCTCCTCGGACAGCACCGTCACCCAGCGCCTCGGCCATTCCGGCCAGACGCTGGAGTTCCACTCGAGCCGCCTGCCCGGAGGCGGGCTCGTCATCAGCATCGCCGACGTCACCGCCCGTGCCCATGCCGAGCGCGAACTCGAACGCGTCAACCAGACGCTGGAAGGCCGCGTCGCCGAGCGGACCGCGGCGCTCACCCGGGTCAATGCCGAGCTCGAGATCGCCCGCGCCAAGGCCGACGCCGCCAACCACGACAAGACCCGCTTCCTCGCCGCTGCCAGTCATGATCTGCTGCAGCCGCTCAACGCGGCCCGGCTCTACACCTCGACGCTGATCGAGCGCGCCAAGTCCACCGGCCTCGCCGAACTCGCCAACTCCATCGAGGCGTCGCTGACGGCGGTGGAAGACATCATGGCGGCGCTGCTCGACATTTCGCGCATCGACAGCGGCGCCCTGCGCCCGGCCGTGGCGCCGGTCACCGCCCGCGACCTCCTGCGCAAGATCGAGGTCGAGTTCGCCCCCATGGCCCGCGAGCGCAACATCTCCCTGCGCATCGTGCCCTCGGCGGTGACGCTGCTGGCCGACCGCACCCTGGTTGGGCGTATCGTGCAAAACCTGGTGTCAAACGCCATCAAGTACACCGCCCCCGGCGGCAAGGTGCTGGTCGGCCTGCGCCGCCGCGGCGCCCGCGTCCGCCTCGACATCGTCGATACCGGCATCGGCTTCAACCGCGACCAGCACCGGCTGGTGTTTGCCGAGTTCTCGCGGCTCGAGCGCGGCGCCCGCATGGCACAGGGCCTGGGGCTCGGCCTTTCGATCGTCCAGCGCCTCGTCACCGCGTTGGGGCTCACCCTCGAACTCGACAGCGTCGAGGGCCGCGGCTCGCGCTTTTCACTCTTCCTGCCGGTCACCCGCCCGGTGCGGGCCGCATCCGAGGCGCCGAGCCCCGCCGCCGAAGCCGGCTTCGGCATGGTCGGCCTCAAGGTGCTCTGCGTCGACAACGAACGCGCCATTCTGGAAGCCATGGAGGGCCTGCTCGGCCATTGGGGCTGCGAGGTCCGCAGCGCGCTCTCGCTCAAGCAGATCGACAAGGAGCACCTGCTCGAGGGCTGGTATCCGGACCTGGTGCTGATGGACTACCATCTCGACCAGACCTCCGGCCTCGATGCTATCGAGTGGCTCCGCCACAATCTCGGTGGCCACCTGCCGGCCGCCCTGGTCACTGCCGATCGCAGTCCCGCGGTTCGTGCGCTGGCCGAGGATCGCGGCATCACCGTCGTCACCAAGCCGGTCAAGCCCGCCGCCCTGCGCGCCGCCATCAGCGGCCTCGCCAGCCAGAGCGGCCGTCAGGTCAGGCGGGCCGGGTAGGCCTCAGGCCTTCTCGGCGCCCAGGTTGAACAGCGCCTCGAACTCGCCTTCCTCGATCCGCGCCGCCGCGATTACCGCCTGGGTGCGGCTGTCGACGTCGAGCTTCTGCAGGATGGCGGACACATGCGCCTTCACCGTCGCCTCCGAGATCGACAGCTCATAGGCGATCTGCTTGTTCATCAGCCCGTCGCTGAGCATCATCAGCAC
>JAEZFJ010000259.1 GCA_023437755.1 Pseudomonadota bacterium | reverse complement strand
TCCGAGCGCGGCTTGCCGAAGCTGCGGTTCGGACCGCCGTCGCGGTCGCCGCGGCCACGTGCCGGCGCCTTGCCCTGGTATTCCTCGGGTGCGCGACCGTCTTCGTCGAAATGGATGTGACGGGGCGGACCGGCCGGGCGGTCGTCACGGGCGCCGCCCCGTGGCGGACCCGAGCGCGGGGCAACGCGATCGCGCGGGCTGCGGACAGGGCGCTGCTCGCGCTGCGCTTCCCATTCCTCGGGCGACAGTTCGGCGTGATCGGTGAAGCGGAAGCGCTGGCGGTTGATCTCGACCGTATTGGTGCCGCGGCCGGTCTTGCGGTCGCGCGTGGGCTTGCCGACCAGCGCCTTGGCCGGATCGAGTTCGGGCATCTCGCTGTCGAAATCGACATCGGCAGCGTCGGCCAGTTTCTTGCCGAGCTGGTCGCGCAGCACCTTGGCACGCACCGTCTCAATGCCACCGACCGGAATGTCGTTGAGCTGGAACGGGCCGTAGCTGACGCGAATCAGGCGGTTGACCTCGAGGCCGAGCGCCCCGAGCACGTTCTTGACCTCGCGGTTCTTGCCTTCGCGCAGCGCGACCACCAGCCAGACATTGCTGCCCTGCTCGCGCTCGAGGGTGGCTTCGATGGGGCCATAGCGGACGCCCTCGACCTCGATACCGTCCTTGAGCGTATCCAGGCGCGCCTGGGTGATGCTGCCATGAGCCCGCACGCGGTAGCGGCGGAGCCAGCCCGTGGCCGGCAGTTCGAGCACGCGCTTGAGACCACCGTCATTGGTGAGCAGCAGCAGCCCTTCGGTGTTGATGTCGAGACGGCCCACGGTGACCACGCGCGGCAGGCCATGCTCGGCAAGCGCCTCGAAAATGGTGGGGCAGCCCTCGGGGTCCTTCTCGGTGACCACGAGCCCGGCAGGCTTGTGATAGAGCCAGACGCGCGTGCCCTGGCGGGCGGCAAGCGGCGCGCCATCGACAAGGATAGTGTCGCGGTCGGTAACGTTGAAGGCCGGGGTCAGCACCTTCTTGCCGTTGACCACCACGCGGCCGGCGGTGATCCAGGCCTCGGCGTCGCGGCGGGAACAGAGGCCGGAACGGGCGATGACCTTGGCGAGGCGGTCACCGGTATCGGGCTTGGCGGGAGTGGTGGACATCTGATGATCTTTCGACATGCGTGACCCGGACGGGCGGCGCGGAAAATGACGATGCGGCCGGACCAGCCGACCGCATCAGAAAACGTGCTGGGCCTGGGCCTAATCGTTCAGGCCGAGTTCCTTGCCCAGCGAGCCGCTCTTGATCGGCGTCGAGGCAGAGCTGGCGCCGCCGATCCAGTTGCGCTGCGACTGGAGCGCCTTGCGGACATCTTCGGGGCAGCGCTGGTCGTTGAGCGAGACCAGTTCGCCATTGGCAGCGCGGCAGACGAGTTCGGAGTCGCCAACGCGGGTGAAGTACTCGTCGGGCGGCAGATAAAGCGGGCGGTTGGTGTTGGCAGTGACCGACATGTTGGCCGCCTGCATGCGGGCGGTCAGCATCTTGGCTTCGGCCTCGGTGAGCGGGCGGCCGGACAGCGAGCGCAGATCCACCACCTTGGCATTGCGCAGGCGCTGCAGATCGGCCTCGGTCAGCCCGGTGGTGTCGATGCGCACCGTATCGCTGTTGGCCGGCAGTTGAGCCGCGGCGACCTGCGTGGCGGGCTGCGGCAGAGCCTGGCCGCTGGCCGGCAGCACCAGCGGCGCGCGGGCGTTGGAAGGCTCTTCCTTCTCGGCAGCGCCGGGGATCAGGCCGACGCCGGCAGCGGTCGGCTTGAGCACTTCGCGCTCGAAGGTGCCGATGTCGGTCATCGCGTTGGTGCCTTCCACCGTGGTGCAGGCGCCGAGGCCAATGGCCAGCACGATGCCCAACGAGGCTAGACCCACCCGGGCAAGGCCGGCACGGGCACGCTGCCCGATCAAACCACTCAGCATGTAACGTCCTTCGCGATATCGCGGCGCTTATAGACCATTCTGCCGGCTAAAACCAGATTGCGGCAGCACCATGTTGTGGCGCTTCACGCGTGCTTGGGTCGGGCCTTGCCGAGTCCCAGCGCGTCGAGCAACAGCAGGATGACGCCGACGGTGATGGCGACATCGGCGAGATTGAAGATGTAGAACGACCACTCGCCCCAATGGAAGTGGAAGAAGTCGGCCACCGCGCCATAGAGCAGGCGGTCCAGCGCATTGGACAGCGCGCCGCCGACGGCCAGGGCGAGGCCGATGCGCACCAGCAGAACGTCGGTGCGCGTCCACCAGACCGACAGGGCGATGATGGCAACGGCCATGATGAGGCCGAGGGCCCAGACCGGCAACCCTCCAAGCATGCCGTAGGAGATGCCGGTGTTCCAGACGAGCACATAGTCAAAGAAGTCGGTGACGCGAATGAACTCGCCGCCGCGCCAGCCGGTGAGGCTGATGGGAACAAAGGCGGCGAAGACCTCGACACAGCGATCCTGAGCGATGCCGATGCAGTCGGCAGCGATGTGGAAGTGCTTCTGTGCCCGGTCGATGCCGAAGGCAAAGACGCCGGCCATGAGCGACACCAGCACGGACGGATCGCGCAGCGATGGTCTGGTCATGTGGTGGCCCCTCCTTGCATCAGGACTAGGGGGCATGGCGCGGGGTTGCAAGTGCTCACTGCTGGAAGCCTGTGGGTGCGGCGCCCCCAGCCTTGATCCCTCCCCTCGAGAGCGAGGAACGAGGCTGGGGTGGGGCCACACGAACCGGCGCAGTGATGAGGCTACAGCCCCGCTTGAGCC
>JAEZFJ010000231.1 GCA_023437755.1 Pseudomonadota bacterium | reverse complement strand
GTCTATGACGTCTCGCTCGATATCTACCGCTCCGAACTGTTCTGCCTGCTCGGCGGCTCGGGCTCCGGCAAGTCGACGCTGTTGCGCATGCTGGCCGGCTTCGAAAGGCCGACCAGCGGCACCATCGAGATCGACGGCCAGGACATGACCGACACACCGCCCTACCAGCGGCCGGTCAACATGATGTTCCAGAGCTATGCGCTGTTCCCCCATATGAGCGTCGAGCAGAACATCGCCTATGGCCTCAAGCGCGACCACCTGCCCAAGGGCGAGATCCAGGATCGCGTCGCCGAGCTGCTGACGCTGGTCAAGCTGCAGGATTACGGCAAGCGCCGTCCGCACCAGCTCTCCGGTGGCCAGCGCCAGCGCGTGGCCCTTGCCCGCTCGCTCGCCAAGCGCCCGAAACTCCTCCTCCTCGACGAACCCCTGGGCGCGCTGGACAAGAAGCTGCGCGAGGAAACCCAGTTCGAGCTGGTCAAGATCCAGGAATCGCTCGGCGTCACCTTCATCGTCGTTACCCACGACCAGGAAGAGGCGATGACGCTCGCCACCCGCATCGGGGTGATGAACCAGGGCGAGATCGCCATGATCGGCGAGCCCACCGACATCTACGAATTTCCCAACTCGCGGTTCGTCGCCAACTTCATCGGCTCGGCCAACATGGTGGAAGGCATCGTCACCGAGGACGAGCCGGACCATGTGCGCATCCGCTCGAGCGAACTCGGCTGCGACATCTATGTGGGCCACGGCGTCGACTGCGCCCCGGACCAGCGCCTGTGGTGGGCCGTCCGTCCAGAAAAGATGCAGCTCAGCCGCGAGCAGCCGGAGCACCCGTACGGCGCCAACGTCACCAGGGGCGTGGTCGAGGAAATCGCCTATCTGGGCGACATCTCGCTCTACCAGGTGCTGCTCGAAAGCGGCAAACGCATCCGCGTCAGCCAGACCAACTCGGTGCGCGGCAATCCCGACGCCATCACCTGGGAAGAGCAGGTCTATGTCTCCTGGCACGACAATGCCGGCTCGGTGCTGACGGTATGATGGCGCTTCCGGCAATGGCGGTCGGCTCCACCCCCCTTTTCTTCTCCCCCTCGGGGCGAGGAACGGCACGGCCTGCCGTCGCCATGGGAGCCCGCCCATGACCGCCTCGCACGATCCCACCATCCCCCCGCCGCGCCGGCTGAAGCCGTGGCGCGCGGTGGAAAGGCGTCTCGCCAAGGTCGGCATTTCCGGGCGCATGCTGGTGCTGGCAGCACCTGTCCTGTGGCTGCTCGTCTTTTTCGTCGTGCCGCTGGCGGTGGTGTTCGGTATTTCGCTCGCCACCAAGCAGTTTGGACGCCCGCCCTATTCGCCGCTCCTCACCACCACCGAGGAAGGCACGGTGCAACTCACCCTGCACCTGTCCAACTATATCCGGCTGTTCACCGACAACCTTTATGTCGCCGCCTATCTCAGCTCGATCCGCATCGCCTTCGTCTCGACGATCATCACCCTGCTGATCGGCTACCCGATGGCCTATGCCATCGCGCGGGCGCCGGAGCAGTGGCGCAACATCCTCCTGATGCTGGTGATCCTGCCGTTCTTCACTTCGTTCCTCTTGCGCGTTTATGCGCTGACCGGGTTCATGCGCGGCAATGGCGTGATCAATCAGGTCCTCGGCCTGTTCGGTATCGAGCCGCTGGTGATGATGCAGACCGATTTCGCCGTCTATGTCGGCATCGTCTACACCTACCTGCCATTCATGATCCTGCCGCTCTACACCACCCTGGTGAAGCTCGACGTGTCCCTGTTCGAGGCCGCCGCCGATCTCGGGGCCCGGCCTTTGCGCACCTTCCTCTCCGTCACGCTGCCGCTGTCGATCCCCGGCATCATTGCGGGCTCCATGCTGGTGTTCATTCCCGCCATCGGCGAGTTCGTCATCCCATCGCTTCTCGGGGGGCCTGAAACACTGATGATCGGGCGCGTGCTGTGGGACGAGTTCTTCACCGCCGCCAACTGGCCGCGCGCCGCGGCCGTGGCGGTCGCCATGCTGGTGGTCGTGGTGGTGCCGATCATGCTGTTGCAGAAGGCGCAGGGCGCCGTGGTGGAGAAGTAGCATGCGGCGGGGCTGGTTTCTTCCGATCGCCGCGGCGCTGGGGTTCTCCTTCCTCTATGCGCCCATCGTGTCGCTGGTGATCTTCTCGTTCAACGAGTCGCGCCTGGTCACCGTCTGGTCCGGCTTTTCGACCAAGTGGTATGGCGAGCTGTTCCGCGATCCGCAGATGCTGGGCGCCGCCTGGCTCAGCCTGCAGATCGCCGCGCTGAGCGCCACCATTGCGCTGGTTCTGGGTACGCTGGCCGCGGTCGCGCTGGTCCGCTTCCGGCGCTTCCGAGGCCGCACCGCCTTTGCCGGCACCGTGTCGGCGCCGCTGGTCATGCCCGACGTGATCACCGGCCTGTCGCTGCTGCTGTTGTTCGTGGCCATGGAAGGGCTGATCGGCTGGCCGCGGGGGCGCGGCATGCTGACCATCGTCATTGCCCATGCCACCTTCTGCACCGCCTATGTCTGCGTGGTGGTGCAGTCGCGCCTGTCCGATTTCGACCGCAGCCTCGAGGAAGCGGCGATGGATCTCGGCGCGTCGCCGGTCCGTACCTTCTTCGACATCACCCTGCCCATCATCGCCCCGGCGCTGGTGTCGGGGTGGCTCCTCGGCTTCACCCTGTCGCTGGACGACCTCGTGATCGCCAGCTTCGTGTCGGGTCCGGGCTCGTCCACCCTGCCGATGGTGATCTTCTCCAAGGTCCGCCTCGGTGTCTCGCCGGACGTCAACGCGCTCGCCACCATTATCATCGGCATCGTGGCGCTGGGCGTTCTCACCGCCACGATCCTGCAACTGCGCGCCCGCCCGAAAAAGCGGCGGGCGTAAGCACCAGCACAAGGACGCGCCGATGCACTTCTCCGACTACGTTCGCGAGCACCAACTCGTCCGGAAATATGTCGGGGCGATCGTCATCGTCCTCCTTGTGGGGGTGGGCAGTTGGCTGCAGGGCGACCCGCCGAGCGTTGCGACCCTCAAGGCCATGCTCAGCATTGTCTTCGTGCTTGCCTGGCTCGGTCTCGGTGCGCTGTTCAACCCTGAACGCTCACAGATTCCCTTCAGCCCCAGCCGCATGGAGCGCACCCTGCTCGAAGGCATCCTGGTGGCGCTGGCCATTGGCGTCGTTTCCTGGACGCCGGACGACCATCCGGCCGTCCTCGTCGTCGCCGCGGTGGTGGCAGCGGCAGTCTACTTCGGCGCCAGGATGCTGCTCGACCGCTTCCGCAGCAATCGCTTACGCTAGCTGGTCCCAGAGCTCCGCCAGCGATTGCGGCAGCACGCGACGGATCTCGGCCGCATCGAACGGCTCGCTCTCGGTCCTGATCACCCACAGCGTGTCCGCGGTGATCCCCTCCGGCATGTGCACATGCGGCAGCAGTCTTTGGGCAAGCGCCGTTTCGAAGCTGGCGAGGCCAGGCGTGGACAGGGGCTCGGTGGGATGCCAGTCCTGGTAGAACACACCCCGTTGCACGGCCGGCAGATGGTTGCCGAAGTGGGCGATATCCTCGAGCGGCAGTCGCGCACGCAGTTCGTGGAGCACGCCGCGCAGGCAGGCGAAAGTGATGTTGCTGGTCGCGAGCAGCGCCCGCTCCTTCAGCTTTTGCTGCCAACGGGCTATGCTTTCGTTGGCATATTTGACATCGCGGGGGTTGGTCATGTCAGCCTCCGGCCATGTTCCGTTCATCTTCGTTCAGGTTGCTGTCACAAGCGTGACTGGACAAGCCCGGAAAACCTGTCATTCTGCGTTCATGTTCAACATGCTGAAGGGAGGTGATCCAGTGTCTTATGAGATTTTGGTGCTCGAGGAAGGTCTGGGTTTTCGTGTGACGGCAGGGAGTGATCTCGGCTAGCACGCACCTCCCGGCCCCTCGAGGCCGATACACTCAGGAAGGGCCGCCCGCGAGGGTGGCCCTTTTCCTTTGCCGCTTGACCTTGCGGCGGGCCACCGGTACCTCCGGACCGGTAATCCATCGAGTTTTCAGCATGTCGGCGGCCAATTTCGTTCTCACCCTGTCCTGCGAAGACCGTCCTGGCATCGTCGCCGCGGTCACCACGGAACTCGCGGCGCTCAACGCCAACATCGCCGAATCCAACCAGTTCTGGGATCGCGAGACCGGCCGCTTCTTCATGCGCCTCGCCTTCACGGCACCCGAGGGCATCGGCCGCGATGGCCTCGAACGCGCGCTCAAGTCGCCGATCGAGCGGTTCGGCATGAAGACCAGCCTGGTCGACGAAAGCCGCAAGAAGCGCATCGTCATCATGGTCTCCAAGTTCGACCATACGCTGCTGCACCTGCTGTACCAGATCCGCGTCGGCTGGCTCGATGCGGACGTCGCCGCGATCATTTCCAATCACGACGACGCTCGCAAGATCGCCGAAGACGCCGGCATTCCCTTCCATCTGCTACCGGTGACCAAGGATACCAAGGCGGAGCAGGAGGAGCAGGTCCTTGCCATCGTCAAGCAGACCGGGGCGGAACTGGTCGTGCTGGCGCGCTACATGCAGGTGCTGTCGGACAAGCTCGCCACCCGGCTGTTCGGGCAGGCGATCAACATCCACCATTCGTTCCTGCCGAGCTTCAAGGGCGCCAAGCCATACCATCAGGCGCATGAGCGGGGCGTGAAGATCATTGGTGCCACGGCGCATTATGTGACGCCGGATCTGGACGAAGGTCCGATCATCGAGCAGGAAACCGCCCGCGTCACCCACGCCATGAGCCCGGACGACCTGATCGCCGCCGGACGCGACATCGAGAGCCGCGTACTGGCTCGCGCCGTCAAGCTTCACCTCGAAAGCCGGGTGATGCTCAACGGGCGCAAGACGGTGGTGTTCGGCTAGGCGGCAGCCTCGGCGTCCGTTTTCTCGGACAGCGCACTCGGGCTGTAGAAGCGCACCGGTCGGATCTCGTAGGAGCCGCTGCCG
Source organism: Pseudomonadota bacterium (assembly GCA_023437755.1). Taxonomy (GTDB): domain Bacteria; phylum Pseudomonadota; class Alphaproteobacteria; order Rhizobiales; family Devosiaceae; genus Devosia. The sequence continues at coordinate 13,357 of JAEZFJ010000231.1, read as the reverse complement.
GGGTTCGCCTCGGTCAGTTCCTTGACGAAGGCCACGGCCTCGTCGAGCGTTTCGCAATCCACCACATAGAAGCCGAGGAACTGCTCCTTGGTCTCGGCGAAAGGCCCGTCCACAACGAAGGGCGTCGCGCCCTTGCGCACGGTCACGGCCTTGTCGGTGTTCTTCAGCCTGGCAACGGGACCCAGCTTGCCCCTGGCGGCCATGCGGCCGTTGACCTCGGCGAGGCGGGCCATGCAGGCATCGTCCTCTTCCTGGGTCCAGGTCGCGACGGCATTTTCGTCGTTGTAGCACAACACTGCATACATCATCGGCACACTCCCTCTCTCCGGCAGCGGACTATGCCCCAAAAATGTGGCTGTGCAATCCCGGCAACTACGCAACCGGCGGAGCCGGCCGGCCAACAGTGGCGGTTGCGCCGAGCGAAGCGACGACGATGGCGGCAATTCCCGCCAGTTGCGGCAGTTCCAGCCGCTCATGCAGGATGATCAGGCCTGAAAGTGCCGCCAGCGCCGGCTGTGCGCTCATCAGGATGCCGAACAGTCGCGCCGGAATGTGGGGCAGCGCAACCATGTCGAGGGCATAGGGAATGGCGCTGGAGAGCAGTGCCACGGCCAGCGCCAGCGGCAGGATGGACGGCTCGATCAGCGCCGAACCGGCCTCGGCGATGCCAAAGGGCAGGGCGATCACCGCCGCCGTCGCTACACCCAGGGCGGCCGTGTGCGGGCCACCGCCGGTGCCGGCCCGTTGCCCGAAGACGATATAGCCGGCCCAACACACGCCGGCGCCCAGCGCCAGCAACACGCCGCTCATGGCGATGTCGCCGGAGAAGTGTCCCAGCGGCAGCAGCAGGGCCAGCCCGCCCACCGCCATCAGCACCCAGAAGAAGTCGCGCGGGCGGCGTGACCCGGCCAGAGCCACGGCCAGGGGGCCAGTGAACTCGAGGGCGACGGCAACGCCCAGCGGAATGCTGGTGAGCGCCGCGTAGAACAGGAGGTTCATCGCCCCCATGGCGCCGCCATAAAGCATCACCGCGCGCCACTGCCGCCGGTCCAGCCGGTGCCGCCAGGGACGGAACACTGCGACCAGCACCAGGGCTGCCAAGGTCAGCCGCAGTGCTGTCGCGCCCTGCGCCCCCACCAACGGGAACAGCATCTTGGCAAAGGATGCGCCTGTCTGGGTGGCGATCATGCCGAGCACCACCAGCAAGACGGGCAGGAGAATGGTTTTCTGCGGCAAGGGAGGAGCTTTCGCGAACCGCTTCTGCCTAGTGCGGATTGACCGCGCTCTCAATGGGCTTTAGCCCTTGAGCAACCGGAACAAAGGAGGAATATGGATGGAGTACCGCTATCTGGGCCGCTCCGGCCTCAAGGTGTCGACCATGACCATGGGGACCATGACCTTCGGTGGTTCGGAACGTGTGGGCGCCACCGATCAGGATGACGCCACCCGGCAGGTCGACCTCTGCCTCGACCGCGGCATCAACCTGTTCGACACGGCCAATGTCTACAACGGCGGCGTTTCCGAGGAAATCCTGGGTGCCGCGCTCAGTGAGAACGGGCGTCGGCAGCGCGCGCTGGTCGCCACCAAAGTGCGCTTCAAGATGGGCGACGGCCCCAACGAGACCGGGCTGTCGCGCCACCACATCATTGCGCAGTGCGAGGCCAGCCTCCAGCGGCTCAAGACCGACGTGATCGACCTCTACCAGGTCCACGAGTGGGACGGCATTACGCCGATCGAGGAGACCATGGCCGCGCTCGACACACTCATCGAGCATGGCAAGGTCCGCTATGTCGGCTGCTCCAACTATTCCGGCTGGCACATCATGAAGGCGCTCGCCGCCGCCGACAAACGCGGCGGGCACCGCTTCGTCAGCCAGCAGATCCACTATACCCTTCACTCGCGCGAAGCTGAGTACGAACTGGTGCCCATCTCGCAGGATCAGGGCCTGGGGATATTGGTCTGGTCGCCCATCGCCGGTGGGCTGCTCTCGGGCAAGTACCGGCGCAACGGTGGTCCGAAGTCCGGCCGGCATGTGGGCGGGTTCCGCGAGCCGCCGGTCTATGACTGGGACAAGCTCTACGACATCATCGACACCATCGTCGAGGTCGCCGATGGCCGCGGCGTCTCGGGCGCGCAGGTCGCCCTGGCTTGGCTGCTCGGCCGACCCGGCGTCACCTCGGTCATCATTGGCGGGCGCAACCAGGAGCAGTTCGAGGACAACCTCAAGGCTGCCAGTCTGCAGCTGACAGCCGAGGAGCGTCAGAAGCTCGACACCGTCAGCCAGCCGCCGCTGATCTATCCCTACTGGCACCAGAGCTTCACCGCGCAGGACCGTCTCGGTCCGATCGACCTCAATCTGATCGGCCCCTACGCCGAGGAGTTCAAGCGTGGCTGAGACACTGTTCCTCCGTCCACCCGTCACCCTGCCGGTGGCCGATGGTTCGCGTTTCGCGGTGCGTCGCGTCTGGTGCGTCGGGCGAAATTATGCCGAGCACATCCGCGAAATGGGCAATGACGTGCGCGAACCGCCGTTTTTCTTCGCCAAACCTGCAGATGCCGTCGTCGGCGGTAACGAAACGCTGCCATATCCTCCCCAAACGTCCGACTTTCACCACGAAATCGAACTTGTCGTCGCCATCGGCCTCGACGGCGTGGACATCCCGGTCGAGGCAGCGCTGGAGCACGTGTTCGGCTATGCCGCCGGCTTGGACATGACCCGCCGCGACCTTCAGGCCGCCGCCAAGAAGGCCGGCCGGCCTTGGGATATGGCCAAGGGCTTCGACCACTCCGCTTCGGTTGGCCTCATCGCCCGCGCGGCTGAGATCGGCCATCCGAACAGCGGCGCCATCACGCTCAAGGTCAACGGCAACGACCGTCAGCGCGGTGACCTCGCTGACCAGATCTGGAGCGTTCCAGAAATCATCAGCAATCTCAGCAGCTTGGTTGAACTCAGGGCCGGCGATCTGATCATGACCGGCACGCCGGCCGGCGTTGGCCCGGTGCAGAAAGGCGACGTGCTCGAAGGCGACATCGCCGGAGTAGGCACTGTTCGGGCCGCCATAAGCTGATGCCGCCCGTCTGGTCACCGCAGCAGGATGCGGCGCTGGTCGCCGTCTCCAAATGGCTCAAGGATCGTAATGCTCCGCAGGTTTTCCGCCTGTTCGGCTGGGCAGGCACCGGCAAGTCGACGCTGGCGGTGCACCTGGCGCAGGACGTCAAGACGGTCAAATATGCCGCCTTCACCGGCAAAGCTGCCTTGGTCATGCGCAAGCGCGGCTGCAAGGGCGCCCAGACCATCCACTCGCTGATCTACACCCTGGTCAGCGAGAAGGAGGGCGAGCCGCGCTTCGTGCTCGACGACGAGTCTCCGGCGGCTGATGCCGATCTCATCGTCATTGATGAGGTATCGATGGTGGACGAGCAACTCGGCCGCGACCTCCTCAGCTTCGGCACCAAAGTGCTGGTGCTGGGCGACCCGTTCCAGTTGCCGCCCGTGCAGGGTGCCGGCTTCTTTACAGCCGATGATCCGGACTTCATGCTCACGGAGATCCATCGGCAGGCGGCTGACAACCCCATCATCCAGCTGTCGATGGCGGTGCGGGAAGGCGGCCACCTCGACCGCGGCCGCTATGGCGAGTCCGAGGTGGTCAGCCGCGAACATGTCGACCGTGACGCCGTCTTGGAGGCGGATCAGGTGCTGGTCGGCCGCAACAAGACGCGGCTGCAATACAACGACCGGCTGCGGGAGCTACGCGGGCTGCCGTTTCACGAACCAGTCGTCGGGGACCGCATGGTCTGCCTCCGCAACAATCCCCGCAAAAAGCTGCTGAACGGGCAGATCTGGATCGTCACTGACGTCACCCGCCGCTCCAACGGAAAATACTCGCTGCTGCTCGCGGACGACGAAGGCAAGGGCGAGACACGCGTTCTCACCCACAAGGCCTTCTTTTCCGGCGAGGAGGACGCGATGAGCTGGCCGGAACGGCGCCAGTTCGACGAGTTCACCTTCGGCTACTGCCTCACCGTGCACAAGGCCCAGGGTTCGCAGTGGGACAACGTTTATCTGTTCGACGAGAGCTTCGTATTCCGGGAGGAGCGGGCGCGCTGGCTCTACACCGGCATCACCCGCGCTGCCGAGAAGATCACCGTCGTGACCTGACTCTATTCCGCCAGGGCTGCGAGCACCCGCACCCACGAGCGTATCCCGCGGTGAAAGCTCTCGAGGTCGTATTTCTCGTTCGGGCTATGAATCTGATCGTCGATCTGGGCAAAGCCGATCAGAAGCGTATCGAGGCCGAGAATGCGCTTGAACTCGCCAACGACCGGGATCGAGCCACCGGAGCCGGTCACCACGGCCGGCTTGCCCCATTCCCCAGTCAGACCAGCCAGCGCCTTCTGCAGCATCGGCCCGTCTGTCGGCACGGTGATGGCGGGGGAGCCGCCATGCTCAGCAAAGTGCGCGGTGCAGTCGGGGGGCAGCCGTGCCTCGACATGGCGGCGAAAGGCGGCGCGGATCTTGTCCGGCTGCATGCCCGAGACCAGGCGGAAACTGATTTTGGCGCTGGCCTTGGCAGGGATCACGGTCTTGAAGCCGTCCCCGGTGTAGCCGCCCCACATGCCGTTGATCTCGCAGGTCGGACGCGCCCATAGCATTTCGAGCACGCTGCGGCGTTGTTCACCTGCCGGCGCCGAGAGTCCGACCTCACCCAGAAACGCCTCTTCATCAAAGCCGAGGCCCGCCCACTGCTCCTTGAGTTCGGGGGTGATTTCGGCAACGTCGTCATAGAACCCTTCGATTGCCACCGAGCCGTCGGGTGCACGGAGGCTGGCAATGATATCCGCCAGTACCTGATTTGGATTACGGGCGGCGTTGCCGAACATGCCCGAGTGCAGGTCCTTGTCGGCGGCTGTGATTTCCACCTCTTCCCCCACCAGTCCGCGCAGCATGGCAGTGATTGAGGGGGTGGTGCGATCCCACATGTCCGTGTCGCAGACCAGTGCGATATCGGCAGTGCCGAGCTCCTCGCGATTGGCCTCCATGAAGGGCGGCAGGTTCTTGCCGCCGGATTCTTCTTCGCCTTCGAGCATCAAGGATACCCGCACCGGCAGCGATCCGGTGACCGCCTTGTAGGCGCGGCAAGCTTCGATGAAGGTCAACATCTGGCCCTTGTCGTCGGAGGCGCCGCGCGCGACGATAGTCTTGCGTCCATCGGCGCCATCGCGGAGCTCCGGCTCGAACGGATCAGAGTGCCATAGGGCAACCGGATCGACCGGCTGCACGTCGTAGTGGGCGTAAAACAGCACGTGTGGTCCGGTTCGCTCGGGACCATGGGCCACCAGGACCGGGTGACCGGGCGTCGGCCGGGCGGAAGCTTCAAACCCCAGCCCGTCGAGTTCCAGGACCAGCCAGTCCGCTGCCCGCTGACATTCTGCCGCATAGGCCGGGTCGGTCGAGATCGACTTGATCCGCAGCAGCTCGAAAAGACGCTCAAGGCTCTGGTCGAGCCCGGAGTCGACGGCGGCGAGAACAGCATCCAGCTGGGAAGAGGTGGCGGTCATGAGCGAATCCTTTGGCGCTTACCCTTGAAGCTTGCCTCTGCGGCTGTCCAGCCGGTTGCAGCTTGGTCCGCTTCGGTAGATTATCCGGCACCAGGCCACGGAGCGATGATGACAGCCGGCGTACGCACGACCAATGGAAGCGATCTCATCGCCAGCATCGCTGGACGGCGGCCGGCTCGGAACCTTCATGCCCAGGTGATGCACCATCTGGGTACGGCCATTGTCGGCGGCACTTATCCGGAGGAGGGTATCCTTCCCTCGGACGCTGACCTGCTGCAGCAACTGCGGGTTTCCCGCACTGTCCTGCGCGAAGCGCTCAAAACGCTCGCGGCCAAGGGGCTGATCGAGGCGCGCGCCCGGGTGGGGACCCGAGTGTTGCCGCGCGCGCGCTGGAACCTCTTCGACGCCGACGTGCTCGCCTGGCACTTCGAAACAGGGCCGAGCGTCGATTTCCTCCGAAGCCTTTCGGAAGTGCGCATCGGAATAGAACTCGAGTCGGCAGCCCTCGCGGCGCAGCGACGATCCACGGCCGAAGCCGACGCCCTCGTCGAAGCCGCGCGACAGATGGCGCAGGCCACCACTGCCGAAGCGTTCGCCCGCGCCGATCTGGCGTTTCATCGCCTGGTGGCCCAAGCGGCGGGAAATCCGTTCATGGCTTCCATCAGCGCCCTGGTGGAGGTTGCGTTGACGGCGATGTTCACCATCAGCTCGCCGGTGCACGATCGGGAGCAGCATGCCGCCGCCGCCCGGACCCATGGACAGATAGCTGCGGCGATCCAGTCCGGTGATGCGGACAGCGCTCGTGAGGCGATGCGAAAGGTGATCAGCGACGGCTTCGCTCGTGCAGCCGAGCGAATGGGGCGGAGCTAGCGACGGGGGCCCTCGTCCTCGACATTGCGCGGCTTGGGTGGCGACTTGCCGTCATGCTCGCGATCGTTGGGTCCGACGTCGTACCCGCCATGCGGTGGATGGCTGCCGCCGGGGCGTTCCTGCCGATCATAGTGCTCCTCATTGGCAGGATGCGGATCGGTAGGGCGATTGGGTGTGGGGCTCATTTCGGCAGCCTTTCAGCGAGGGCATCGGCTTTCATGCGATCTCCGGAACGGCGCATGATCTCGCGCGCCTCGTCGGTGGAGATGCCGTGACGGGAGGCGAATGCCGCGAGCTCGCGCAAGTCGCGCTCCATCGGCTGGCGCTGATCCGCGTTGGTCGGATAATCGGTGTCACGCTGCATGTGGCCTCCTTCCTGGGAAGCAATCGGGCGAGCGGCAATTGGTTCCACAAGGCTCAAGCCGGCTCGGTAGCCCGCTCCTTGGTCCGCCAGTCGCCATCGCTCCATTCGCGAACGTCAATGCTGATCAGACCATCCTTGATGGTGATCACATTGTAGGCGTTGGGCTCGCCGCGCAGCCGAGTTGAGATGGTCGAGGAGGCCTGTGCGACCAGGATAGGCGCTGCCGCAGCCTTGCGGAGCCCGGTGGGCTCGCCATCGGTCACCGCTCCAGGCGCCTCGTGCCGCCGCACATAGGAGAGGTGAAAGTGACCAGACAGGACCAGCCGCACGTTAAGTTGCGCGAACACTTCCAGCGCTTCGTCGGCTCTCTTCACCCGCTTTGTCTTCTGCAGCATCGGTTCTGTAGGAAACAGCAGCGGATGATGAGCGACGATCACCCGAACGGCGTTCGGAGATGCCTTTTCAAAACGTTCGGCAAGGTCATCCAGCTGGCTCCGGGAGATGGTACCGTGTCCCCAGTTCCACTCGAGGCGGAACCGGCGGGACGTGCGCATGCCGACAAACACAACGCCGTCCATCTCGAGGAATGGCTCCGTATCGGGGGCGATGAAGCGCCGGTACAACCCGTACGGGTTGAGGAAACGGCGAAAGATGTTGATCGCCGGCACGTCATGATTGCCGGGCACGGCAAAGAGCGGGGCAGACAGCGTGTCAAGGAAGGCGCGAGCCTGTTTGTACTCCTCCACGGTTCCGACCTGCGTGAAGTCGCCGCTGACGACCACCAGATCCGGCTGTTGCGCCGCGATCTCGGCCGAGAGCGTCGCGGCAACCGAAGGATCGTGGTGACCGAAGTGAAGGTCTGAGAGGTGGACCAACTTCACGGCGCCACCTCTTCGACAATCTCGCTCGCCGTGTCAGCCGGAGTGTTTCCCGGTGGCGCGGGAGCGACCACGCACAGCGCATTGTGGCGGATGCGGAAGTGGAGGGGAAACCGCATAGACTCGACCTCCCCGTCGAACATCACCTTCACCGTCTGCTGGTGAGCGTGAATGGTCACCCCGTCGACCTTTTCGATGCTGAGGGCATCGTCGTCCTGCCAGTGCCCCATCAGCATGCCCCAGGAGAGGCGAATGAAATCCCGGGCTGTCAGGTGTCGGAGGATGTAGAGGGACAGTTCGCCCTGATCCAAACGGTCGCGCGAGAAGATGCGCCCCACGCCTTCGACATAGGAATTGCTGGCGACAGCCACCGCCTGCACCCGCTCGGGCTTGGGCTTGCCGTCCCCCCGGTCGATGGCCACGGCAAACCGACGGGCGCGGGCGAGCCGCCGGAAGATGAAACGCAGGAAGCCGAACTTCGCTCCCACGTCAGCCTTACCGCGAATATGCTCACGGCCGGCCGCGAGCGCAGGAATAAGCCCGATCACCACCTTGTGGAGAAAGAAGCGGCCGTCCACTTCGCCCACATCGATCCACTGGCGGTCGTTGGCTGCCAACACGTCCATAGCCTCCCCCAGTTCGAGTGGGATGTTGAGGTCCTTGGCGAGGGCATTCACCGTGCCCAGTGGCAGGATACCGAGCGCGCGATCGGTGCCCACCATTGCATTGGCGAGGGCGGTGATCGTGCCGTCACCGCCGGCGGCCACCAGAATCTCGGCGTCACTGCCGACCGCTCGGGCGATGCGCTCCTCGAGAGGCACGGCCTCGTCATCATCGATGATCGGGTCGAGCCCATGTTCGACCAGCAGGTCGGTCAAAGCCCTCGTCGTCAGCGACAGCGCTAAAGCTGTGCCGGCATTGGCGTTGAAGATGACGTAGCAGCGAGGCATGGCGGGCGGCTCTTCCGGGTCAGAGCTGGCAGCATCCGTGCTGCAGGCTCGAGCGCTGTTGGGCAGTCCGCCAGTTAATGGTTGAGCAGTGCCGCCGGTTTCATGACGGGTATCAACCGATGGTGCCGGATGCGAAAAGGGCGCTCCGGATGGAGCGCCCTTTTTGCCAGTTTTCAGCCGCGGACAGCGTTTCAGCTGGTAAAGAAGGGCTGCGTGCCGTGCGCCTCGATCGCCTCCGCCAGCCGGCTGAGGGCGTGGACATAGGCGGCTGTTCGGCAGCTCGTCGACTTGTCGCGCGAAACCTGCCAGACGGCTGCGCCTTCCCGTTCCATGATCACGCGCAACCGCTCATGGATCTCCTCGACGGGCCAGTAGAAGCCCTGGCGGTTCTGGACCCATTCGAAATAGGAAACGGTCACGCCCCCGGCATTGGCGAGGATGTCCGGAAGCACCACAACGCCCTTCCGCTCGAGGATCTCGTCTGCACCCGAGGTCACCGGGCCATTTGCGAGTTCCAGCACCACCTTGGCCCGGATGGAATCGGCATTGCCGTCGTGGATCATGTCCTCGAGAGCCGCCGGCACGAGCAGGTCACAATCCTGAGCGATGACGTCGTCGATGTGTTCGACCGCGCCACCGACGAGAGTGGTGACGGGCTGCCCCTTCTTCTTGGCTGCCAGGAGTCGGTCGACATCGAGACCATCGGCAGAGGCAATCGCGCCGCTCGTGTCCGACACGGCAACGATCACGTGGCCGTCGGCGGCGAGCAGACGGGCAATGTGCTGGCCGGCGTTGCCAAAACCCTGGATGGCGACGCGCATGCGCGCCGGCAGGCCAAGCTCTCCAGTCAGGTGGCGCACCAGATAGTAGCCGCCGCGAGCGGTAGCATCGTCACGGCCCAGAGAGCCGCCGAGGGCGATCGGCTTGCCGGTGATCACCGATGGGGTGACCTCGTCGACGATCTGGTTGTACTCGTCTGCCATCCAGCCCATGATCATGGCATTGGTGTAGACATCTGGAGCGGGGATATCTCGGTCCGGGCCGATGATGCGGGAGAAGGCCTGCATATAGGCCCGTGAGAGGCGTTCGAGCTCGGCCTTCGACAGCTCCCGCGGGTTGACCTGCACCGCACCCTTGCCGCCGCCATAGGGCAAGTTCATCACCGCGCACTTGAACGTCATCCAGAACGCCAACGCCTCGGTCTCGTCCTCGCTTGCCTGCGGGTGGAAGCGAATGCCGCCCTTGGTCGGCCCACGGGTGTCGTCATAACGGCAGCGCCATGACAGGAATGACTTCCGCGATCCATCGTCCATACGGATCATGAGCCGCATCTTGCTGGTTTCACGCGGGTACTTCAGCTTTTCGAGCACATCCCGGTCAACGTTCAGCAGAGATGCGGCTTCATCGAGCCGCACCAAGGCGCGTGAGAGCAGGGTCTGGGTCACTGGGTCTTTCTCCAAATAGAAGTCGGTTGTCAGGGCGACCCCTGTATGTCCCTTGCTCCAACACACGCTGGCGGCAACCAAGGCTGGTCGGCATGCAAGCCGAAGGTCATGTCAGAAGGTCGAGATTTGTTGCCGCTGTGCGGTTTGGGAAAGGCGCCGACTGGAGCTCAACACGCTGCCTGTGGCCGTGGGTCACGCCCGCGCGCCTGTTCAGAGATCAGGGCGCGGGCAAGTGTCCTTCGACGGGATGCTCCCGCCACAAGATCGATCCAAATGCTGTCGCCTGAGCCAACATGGACGGGAACATGGCCAACGGTCACCATGCTGTCAACGCGAGAGTACGCTTGAGTACGCTAATTTTTGCTCGTTGTGATCACTTTTTGGGCGGGCGCCAAGAAGCCAAGGTGCGACCGGTATGTCCAAAGGTTCCTTATGCTTGCAACAGCGCCGATGGCAGGAAGCTTGTGCAGCGGAGTTGGACGGGTGAGTACCATGTTCTACGGGCGGCAGTTGCCGGCTAGCCTGACTCGTGGTCGACTCGACCAACCCCGAACATCTGGAGGAACCACGTGAAGCTTGAATCGCTTGCCCTGCACCATGGCTACTCGGCCGAGGCCACCACCAAGGCGGCTGCAGTCCCGATCTACCAAACCACCTCCTACACGTTCGACAACACCCAGCACGGCGCTGATCTGTTCGACCTGAAGGTTGCGGGAAACATCTATACCCGCATCATGAATCCCACCACGGCGGTGCTCGAGGCGCGCATTGCGGAGATGGAAGGGGGCATCGGCGCTCTTGCCGTGGCATCCGGCATGGCGGCCATCACCTATTCGATCCAGACGATCGCCGAGGCCGGTGACAACATCGTTTCCATCTCCCAGCTCTATGGCGGCACCTACAACCTGTTCATGCACACCTTTCCCCGCCAGGGGATCGAGGTGCGGCTGGTCGGCTTCGACGACTTCGACGGCTTCGAGCGACTGATCGACAGCAAGACCAAGGCGGTGTTCCTCGAGTCGATCGGCAACCCCGCCGGCAATGTCGTCGACATTCAGCGCATTGCCGAGATTGCTCACCGGCATGGCGTGCCGGTTATCGTCGACAACACGGTTGCCACGCCGTACCTGTGCCGCCCGTTCGATTTCGGTGCCGACATCGTGGTGCATGCGCTCACCAAGTATATCGGCGGGCACGGAAACTCGATCGGCGGCATCATCGTCGACTCGGGTAAGTTCGACTGGGTGGCCAACAAGGAGCGGTTCCCGATCCTCAACCAGGCCGACCCGTCCTACCACGGCGTGGTCTACACGGAGGCGCTGGGGCCGGCTGCCTATATCGGACGTGCCCGCGTGGTGCCGCTGCGCAATACCGGTTCCGCCCTGTCGCCGTTCAACGCCTTCCTGATCCTGCAGGGTCTCGAGACGCTCGGCATCCGGATGGAGCGGCACTGCGAAAACGCCGAGAAGGCTGCCGAGTATCTCAGCAAGCACCCCAAGGTGAACTGGGTGAACTATGCGGCATTGCCGGATAGCCGCTTCAACGCCACGGCCAAGAAGATCACCAAGGGCAAGGCCTCGGGTATCCTGAGCTTCGGCATCAAAGGTGGCCGCGAGGCAGGCGGGGTGTTCATCGACAACCTCAAGATGATCCTGCGGCTGGTGAACATCGGGGATGCCAAGTCGCTGGCGACGCATCCCGCCAGCACCACCCACCGTCAGCTCAGCCCGGAAGAACTGGAGAGGGCCGGCGTGTCGGAGGACCTGGTGCGCCTCTCCATCGGCATCGAGCATATCGACGACATCATCGCCGATATCGAGCAGGCGCTGGCCGCAGTCTAGCGATCCCGGCGGGTGTCCACCCGCTTTCTGAAGAACCGGCGAGTTGCAGCAATTGCTGCTGCAGCTCGCTGGGTCCCAGACGGTGGGGGCACTGGCGGGCGCCCTCATGATCTTGTGTCCGCTGGCGCTGTTCCAAACTTCGCCGAAATCGCTAGGGTCCGCGGCATGTCCTCGCCCCTGCATTCGCCGCTGGTGTCCCGCCGTTCCGATGCCTGCGCCATCCCCGATGGCGAGGAGCTCCAGTCGGTGCTGGCGGCGGCGCGAGCCTGTCGGCTTTGCGCCCACCAATTGCCGTTGGGACCTCGCCCCGTGCTGCAGGGCAGTGCCTCGTCGCGCCTGCTGATCATCGGGCAGGCTCCGGGGACCAGGGCGCATGCCAGCGGCCTGCCATGGGACGACCAGAGTGGCCAACGGTTGCGCGACTGGACCGGCCTGTCGGTCGGGCAATTCTATGATCCTGAACTGGTAGCCATTGTCCCAGCCGGCTTGTGTTATCCCGGCGCCGTCCCCGGCGGCGGTGATAATCCGCCAGTGCCGGGCTGTGCACCGCTGTGGCACCCGCGCATCCTGCCCCACCTCCAGAAAGTGCGGCTGACGCTGCTGGTGGGACTTCATGCCCAGAGGCTGTTTCTCGAGGGCCCAATGGCGCTGACCGATCGCGTGCGGCTCCATCCGGCGGACTCGCCGCTGCTGCCGCTGCCGCATCCAAGCTGGCGCGTCGTCGGCTGGATGCGCCGGAACCCGTGGTTCGACGCCGAAACCCTGCCGCGATTACGGGCGCGGGTGGACGAGGCGCTGGGCGAGTGACGATGCTCATGGCGCTGCGCCCGGGTAGGTGACGCGATCACCCTGCGCCATTGCACCCGGCGTCAGTGTCGCCGGCGGAACGGTGTCCGGTCCCATGATGTGGAAGACGCCGTGGCCACGGGCGAGCAGGTGGTCGGCAATGATGCGACGGTGGCAGCGCCACCACACCGCTTCGGCGCACATGATTGCGGCACGGCCGGTGCCGCCGAGCTCGATCAGTTGCTCGACGCCTTCGCAGAACGCGTCCGACTGGGCGTAGTCGGCATAGTTGCGGAAGCTCTGATTGCGCCAGAGGGCATTGGCGGATTGGTCGGCGGATTTCTGCCGGCCGCGGAGGCCGCCGAGTGCGGCGATGTGCCGGTAGCCGATCTGATAGGGCGCCAGGCTCTCGGCAAGCGGATCCGGGTTGAACTGCGGGTTGGTGCGCGAGCGGGGGACCGTCCGGACGTCAACCAGATGCCGGACTTCGGATTGCTGCAGCAGCGCCACGAACTCCTCGGTGGAGCGGGTGGAATGGCCTATGGTGAAGAACGGATGCATCGGCTGCTCGCAAAACGGGAGCGCCGGGCGGGAACGGATGAGCCGGAGGGGAAAGCCGGAATGGTGGAGCTGAGCGGGATCGAACCGCTGACCTCGTCATTGC
>JAEZFJ010000225.1 GCA_023437755.1 Pseudomonadota bacterium | reverse complement strand
ACCGAAGTCATCAAGTTCGAGCACACCCCGCATCCGGTCGAGTACGAGATGTACTACTCCGCCTGATCAGGCACGGACCAAATCGACGGAGGGGGCCCCTGCGGGCCCCCTTTTTTGTGGACTAACCGGCGGAATTGTAGCGCCGGAAGCTTTGGACGGCGCGGGCGTCCTCCACCCGCTTCAGGATCACGCCGGCAAGCAGATCCTGGGAGTTCGTGGACAGTCCCTTGGCCATGCGCATGTACTCGCCCATGGCCTCGGGATCGAACTCGGCGTCCCCGATCACCTGCCCGAGCGCACGGTAGAACGCCTCGTCTTCCGCAGGATCCGTGGTGTGCCAGGTGTCGCGGTTGAGATAGGTATCGAAGATTGCGTACATCGCCTCGCTCGCTGCCTCGCCGCCGGAACGGCCACTATGGCCGCCAGCTTGCAAGCTTTCCGCAGCAAGGTCCAGCACTTAGCCGACGGCGGCCGCCTTTGCTTCCGGGGCAACGGGGGGCGCCATAAGCGTCTCGAGCTCTTCGAACTCCTGCAACTGGATGAACTGCAGCGCAAAGCCGACATCGAGGTTGCGCACCACCCGTCCCACCAGCTTGCCCACAGCCATGGGAGTGCCGATCTCCGGCCAGATATTGGCTGACACCGCCACGCCCGACTGCGAGATGTCGATGACGAAGCAGGGGATGCAGGTGCCGTCCGCCAGAGTCAGCACCGTGCGGGGGTCGCGCGGCAGGATGCGCTTGTGTTCGCGCTTGTCCGGCACCTGCTCGTAGACGTGCTTGCGCTGCCAGATGATCTTCGCACCCAGCTTGTCGCGCTCGGCATCGGTCAGAATCAGATCCATGACGAAGCCGGATGGCAGCCGTCGGCTGATGCGGCCCCGAAGCATGCCGAAAGTGTCGAAATTGGCGGTCACCAGTTCGTTGATCTTGCCCACGACGGGGCCGATCACCACCGCCAGGCGGGTTGAGATCGAGCACAACCGGCAGGCATAAGCCGGCAGCTTCTCGGTGCCTTCACGGCGCTCGGGCAGAACATAGCGCCCGCCCGCCGCTCCAATGAAGCGCACGTCGTGCCACTCGAACTGCGATCGGGACGGCAGATCATCCCCGAACAGTGCAGACGACAAGGCTTCCCCCAATCCTTTCGACTTTGAGATTATCTAGGCTCAAACTCCTAACGAGTGGTCACGCACGTCCATCACATTGTTCGGCCGCAGCAAAGAAGGCGTCCGGCGAGGCCACCTCCCGCAAGCGCTTGCCCTCGATCTGCAGGAAACGGCTGCCCAGGCCACGAACGAAGCTGCGGTCGTGCGAGACCAGCAGACAGGTGGCGCCGTGGCTGACGACCTCGTCCTCCAGCCGCTCCTGGCCCGGGATATCCAGGTGGTTGGTGGGCTCGTCCAGCAGGTAGAGATTGGGCTCGGCGAGCCTCAGCACCAGCAGACCGAGCCTGGTCCGCTGCCCGTAGGAAAGCTGTCCCACCCGCCTGCCCTGCAGCTCCACCGAGAACCCGGCCCCAGCCAGCAGGCTGCGTCGGCGCTGGTCCCCGACGTTGAAACGCTGGAGCACTTCTGTCGGGGTCTGCTTCTCCGGCAACAGCGACAACGCCTGGTCCAGATAGCCACAGACCGCCTGCGGGCTTGTCCGGAGTCCCGATACCGCCGCGCCGCTCAGCGCGCGGTGCACGAGCTTCAGCAGTTGCGACTTGCCCGTTCCGTTCGCGCCGAGCAGCACCACGCGATCGCCCTGGAACACGTGCAGCTTGTCGATCCGGAACAAGGCCCTGCCGTCAGGTGACGCCACCTCCACATCCTCGAATGCAAGCATGACCTTGGCCTGCGCCCCGGCATTGACCAGGCGTATCTCGCCGCTCCGCTCCCGATGCACCTCGGCCGCCGCCGCCTCGATCTTTGCCGCGCGCTCGCGCAGGTATTTCGACTTCACCACCAGCAGGTCGCTGCCCGAATTGATGCCGATATTGGTGAGCTTTGCCGCCTGCTTGCGTAGCCGCTCGGCCTCCTTGAGCTCCCGCTCGCGCTGAGCCTCCGCCGCTTCATCGGCCTCCGCCAGCGCGAGACGCGCCCGGCTGAACGGCAACGCAAAGGTTACGGACTCCATCGGCCTGAGAAACAGCGTCCGGTTAGTGGTGTTGTCCAGAAACTGCCGGTCGTGGCTGGCGATCACCACCGGAACCGACTTCGATACGCCCGCCAGCCAGCGCTCCAGCTGCGCCAGCCGGGTCAGGTCGAGGTGGTTGGTCGGTTCGTCGAGCAGCAGCAAATCCGGCTGCTGCACCCAGGTTCGCGCAATCAAGGCGATCCGTTGCCAGCCGCCACTGAGCTCGCCAACCAGCCGGTCCCGCATCTCGGCAGGCGTCTCGAACTCGTCGAGCGCCACCTCCACGCGCCAGGCTTCATAGTCCCGTTCTGCTTCGGGCAACGCCTCGAGCACCGCATCGCGCAACGTCAGGCCGAGCGAAGCCGTGGGCATGTCCTGCTCGACATAGCCCACCGTCAGCCCCCGCGAGCGCACGATGTCGCCAGTGGTGAGTTCGGCCAGGCCGGCCATGGCACGCAAGAGCGTTGTCTTGCCGTGACCATTGCCGGCCACGAGGCCAAGCCGGTCGCCTTCGGCAATGACGATGTCGAGATTGGAAAATAGCGGTTCGGTGGCGATGACGCCGGCGTTGCGGAGACTGATCGATCCCATCGGGAGAATTCCATTGGTGCGGCGCAGCAGCGCCTCATTGCCAGAAATGACGGCGCTGAACGCGAACCGTCAGGATGGGCAAACCAGTGGTAGGAGACCGAAGAAGGAGGTCCGGACCAGCGCCTGGTCAGCCCTGCAGCGAAAACCGCAGGGCGAAGACGGGGCCGCGCTGACGATGATGCTTGTAGCTATGCATGCAGCCCTCCTGTTGGCGTGATCGATGGCGGACAAATAGCGCCGGCTGCCAGCAATGGCAACCGGTTCACGCGAAGTAGAATAGGGCGGAGATACAAAGCAACAACCCCGAACGCGGGGCAGTCAGATCGGCCAGCCGGTACGCAATACCTGAAAATCCGGCAAACGGCCGATCAAGAAGGCGGCTCGAGCCGAGCGGGACAGGGTACGCAGAACAAGTTTCCCGGTCGGCTTGCATACGGCTACTCCAGACCAAAACCGTATGCCTTGGTTGTAGCGGCGGGCACTTAAGAAAGTGCTTTCAAGAAGCAAACGGAATGTAAATCCGGCGCCCGATCTTGGCACAGGCGGGCACGCCTACCCTGCGGGCCGCAACTGCTCCCTGCCCTCGATCCGGCCCGTGCAGATGTTGAAGTCCAGCAGCCACACCCAGCCGTCCCGCGTCGCCCGCACCTGGATATGCTTGTCCATCTCGACATTGAGCGCGATGTTGTCGTAGCCGCGGGCGGCAACGGCCTGGCGCACCTGGTAGTCGTTGAGGCAGGTGATCCGCTCCGGATAGAAATCCGATCGCTCGTCCCCGAAGAAGATGCCGAAGTTGAGGTTCTGCGCGGCGACCGGTTGGACCAGCATCCCGGCGCTCGCGATCACGATTGCTGCAAGCTTGCGCATGGCGGTTCCTTTCCGCGCCTTCTGGCGCTATCGGAGGGGCAATTCCTCATTCTGCGTCCGGTTGCTTGAACTGATGGCCAACGGGCCGTTCAGCCACCGTTCATCTTCGTTCATCCGGTTGTTGGGGAAGAGCTGGGCACAAGGCGATTCAAGCGCTCGCCGGCAGGTATGATAGAACCAACGTTCCCGATTCGGTCCTCAACACGGACGACGCATGTCTGAAGACAACGACCTTTTCGGCGCCCGGCCCGAAGCTGTGCCGGTTGATGCCGCCCCCGAGCCCCGCGCCCCATCCAAGGCCGCGGCTGCGCCGAGCTATTCGGCCGCCGACATCGAGATTCTCGAGGGCCTCGAACCGGTACCCCGCCGTCCCGGCATGTATATCGGGGGCACCGACGCGAATGCCCTGCACCACCTCTTCGCCGAGGTGATCGATAACTCCATGGACGAGGCCATTGCGGGCCACGCCAACCGGATCGAGGTGCATCTGGGGGCCGACGGCTACATCACGGTTACCGATAATGGCCGCGGCATTCCGGTCGAGAAGCACCCGAAGTTCCCCAATCGCTCGACCCTCGAGATCGTGCACACGGTGCTCCACGCCGGCGGCAAGTTCGACTCCAAGGCCTACGAGACCTCAGGTGGTCTGCATGGCGTCGGCGTCTCCGTGGTCAACGCACTCTCTGACGAGATGGTGGTGGAGGTCGCGCGCGACCAGCAGCTGCACCGCATCATCTTCAGCCGCGGCAAAGTGGTCGAGGACGTGACCGCTATCGGCCGCGTCAACAATCGTCGTGGCACCACCACCCGCTTCCATCCCGATCCGCAGATTTTCGGCGACACGGCCCACTTCTCGCCCGAGCGGCTGTTCCGGATGACCCGGGCCAAGGCGTACCTGTTCGGCGGCGTCGAGTTGCGCTGGAGCTGCGATGAGAGCCTCGTCACCAGCGAAGTCCCGGCCAAGGCCGTGTTCCACTATCCCGGCGGCCTGCGCGACATCATGGAAGCCCGCATCGAGGGCGAGACGCGGGTGGTCGATGACATCTTCTCCGGCAATCTGGGCAAGGCCGGCAGCCACGGCGCCGTCGAATGGGCGATTGCCTGGACCGTCGGCGATGGCGGCGTCTCCTCCTACTGCAACACCGTGCCGACGCCCGACGGCGGCACGCACGAATCCGGCCTTCGCACAGCCCTGCTCCGCGGCCTCAAGAACTACGCCGAACTGACCAAGAACAAGGCCGCCTCGATCCTCACCGCCGAGGACGTGCTGGCGCACTGCAGCGCCATGCTGTCGGTCTTCATCCGCGAGCCGGAATTCGTCGGGCAGACGAAGGACAAGCTGGCCTCGGGCGAAGCGACCCGCATCGTCGACAACGCCCTGCGCGACGCCTTCGACCACTGGCTGGCCGCTTCGCCCAACCAGGCAGGAAAGCTGCTCGACTGGGC
>JAEZFJ010000206.1 GCA_023437755.1 Pseudomonadota bacterium | reverse complement strand
GACCACCGGCTCTTTCTTCCCCGTGGGAGCGTCTGACTTGCTCAGCATAATTTGGGCCGCCTCCCAATGCTTGACATATGGCAATGCTACCACGCTCACCCCATGTCAGGGAACCTGGGATTCCAGTCCTGACGCGCCTAAATGCGGAGGTTGGTTGCTACGCGATCCGATTGCCGGAACATGCAATCGGCGGTAATCGTACGAATACATCATGACCAGCGGCCGGTATCGCCGGCACCCTCGTGGGGCGCACGGGACGGGACGCGATCCCTTCACTCAGGAGACGAAGATGAGCGCAGATTCCACAACGATTGTGATCGCCAGCGCTGCCCGCACGCCGGTCGGCGCGTTCAACGGGGCGCTTGCGGGTGTCGCGGCGCACGAGCTCGGCAAGACGGCCATCCAGGGTGCGCTCGACCGTGCCGGTGTCGCGGCAGGCGATGTCTCGGAAGTCATCATGGGTCAGATCCTTGCAGCCGGCGCAGGGCAGAACCCCGCCCGTCAGGCATCCATCGCGGCCGGCATTCCGGTCGACGCACCGGCGTGGGGCATGAACCAGCTATGCGGCTCTGGCCTCCGCGCCGTGGCGCTCGGTGCCCAGCAGATCCAGGACGGCTCGGCGTCGATCGTGGTCGCGGGCGGCCAGGAGAGCATGAGCCAGGCGCCACACGTCATGCATCTTCGTGAAGGTACGAAGATGGGCGACGCGAAGATGATTGACACGATGATCAAGGACGGCCTGTGGGATGCCTTCAACGGCTATCACATGGGCACGACCGCCGAGAACGTCGCGCGCCAATGGCAGATCAGCCGCGACGAGCAGGACAAGTTCGCCGTCGCCTCGCAGAACAAGGCCGAGGCCGCGAAGAAATCCGGCCGCTTCAAGGACGAGATCGTTCCGGTGACGATCAAGTCGCGCAAGGGTGAGGTGGTCGTTGCCGAGGACGAGTACATCAAGGATGGCGTGACGATCGAGTCCGTCTCGAAGCTCCGTCCGGCCTTCGACAAGGAAGGATCGGTCACCGCGGCGAACGCCTCGGGGATCAACGATGGTGCTGCCGCTGTCGTTCTGATGTCGCTCGAGGAAGCGAAGAAGCGTGGCATCAAGCCGCTTGCACGCATCGTTTCGTGGGCGCACGCGGGTGTCGATCCCTCGATCATGGGCACGGGCCCCATTCCGGCATCGCGAAAGGCGCTCGAGAAGGCCGGCTGGACCGTGCAGGATCTCGATCTCATCGAGGCCAACGAAGCCTTCGCGGCGCAGGCGTGTGCGGTCAACAAGGGCCTCGGCTGGGATACCTCCAAGGTCAATGTGAACGGTGGCGCGATCGCCATCGGCCATCCGATCGGCGCCTCGGGCGCGCGCGTTCTGACGACGCTGCTCTACGAGATGCAGCGCCGCGACGCGAAGAAGGGCCTCGCGACGCTGTGCATCGGCGGCGGCATGGGCGTTGCCATGTGCGTTCAGCGCGATTGAGACCGGCAGAATTAACCACAGGCGGCACTTTATGCGAGCTGCCTGTGGTTTGAGCGAGAACAACGGCGACGCAACGATAAAAGTATAAGGGTTGAATTATTCGGCCCACAGGGAGAGGAAACGAGTAATGGCGCGTGTGGCAGTGGTGACTGGCGGTACTCGTGGTATCGGCGAGGCCATTTCGCTGGGAATGAAGAAAGCGGGATTTCGCGTCGCGGCGACGTACGCCGGCAATGACGCCGCCGCACAGAAATTCCAGGCCGAGAGCGGCATCCCCGTCTACAAGTTCGACGTCGGTGACTATGATGCCTGCGAGAAGGCGGTCGCGCAGATCACGCGTGATCTTGGTCCCATCGACGTGTTGGTGAACAATGCCGGCATCACACGCGACGCAGCCCTTCATCGTATGACGCGCGCGTACTGGACCGACGTCATCCGCACGAATCTCGATTCCGCATTCAATATGAGCCGTTTGGTGATCGACAGCATGCGCGCGCGCAGTTTCGGGCGCATCATTTCGATCTCCTCCATCAACGGCCGCAAGGGGCAGTTCGGCCAGGCCAACTACGCAGCAGCGAAGGCGGGCCTCGTTGGCTTCTCGAAAGCCATTGCGCTCGAAGGCGCCGCCAAGGGCATCACGGCCAATGTGATCGCGCCGGGCTACATCAATACCGAGATGGTCGCGGCCGTGCCCAAGGAAATCCTGGACACCAAGATCATCCCACAAATTCCCGTCGGACGGCTAGGCGGGGCCGAGGAGATCGCGCGCTGCGTCGTTTTCCTCGCCTCGGACGATGCCGGTTTCATCACCGGCGCCTGCCTCGACGCCAACGGTGGCCAGTATATGGCGACGTAATCGGGGTGGTCTGATTCGGCCGTCACAGCGCCATTTACCTTTTGACCCGAGTTCATCAGAACGCCCCGCAGCGCCGGGGCGTTCGGCATTTCGAGGCTCGCGAACACCATCATGATCATTGACGTTTTGCCTCAATCGGCTTGCAAGGTTAGAGATGCCTGTGGGCGCACGCTGCGCGCTGGCATGTCGGAGGAGATCTTGGGACGATGGTTGAGGACTTGAAGGGGCGTGGTGGCACCTTCCTCGCGCGCAAAAGCGATGCGGCGAAGTCCCAGCAGGATGGCCGGCAACTCGCGGACGTGCTCATCGTCGAGGACGAGAATTTCGACGCGGACCGGCTGCGCGCCACGCTCCACATCATGTTCGGCTATGCCATCGAGGTGCGCCGCGCACGCACGCTCGGCTCCGCACTGGATTGCGTCATCGAGCGCAAGCCCGAGCTGATCTTTCTCGACGACTACCTGAAGCCGTCCGACAACGCGACGCACACCATCCCGTTTCTTCGGCGCTGTGGGTATACGGGGCCCATCATCGTCGTGAGCGGGCAGGTCGATCGGCTGCGCCGCGCGATGCTGGTCAAGGCGGGCGCCGTGGACGTCATCCACAAGGACGACCTCGACAGCGTACGCATTGCCGAAGCACTCGCGCGCGCGTCGGAAGCGCCGTACGTCGAGCCGCCGGCCTCGTCCTGAGCTTATACGGATCGTCCCCTCATTTCGACATCGCTCCTAGGCTGATTGCA
>JAEZFJ010000167.1 GCA_023437755.1 Pseudomonadota bacterium | reverse complement strand
TCTGGGTGTAGGCGAGCCGATAATCGTGCTTCTGGATGGCCTCTCCTGCTCGACCCCTATGGTTGCCGGTTACGACGCTCCCGGCACCATGCGAGAGTGAGCCGAGTTTGGCGAACCTTGGGACCGGACAGAGCTGCACCAGCAGTTGAGGGAGGGAAAGCAATTGTTGATCGGTGCTGCAAACCTATGGGCGCCGGTTGGGCGTCATGTGTTGTGGGCCTCTCGCATCAGTCCAGCCGTTGTCAGCTCTAGGACCCGGCGAGAAGTCGCTGGCCGCAGGCACGGTTACTTGGGAGCGACTGGCGTCGGCCTACCAATAACGATAGGAAGAACTCAGACGCGCACAACCCTCTGGCCCATGTTGGCTCTGGGCTGTGACATGCGGCCGCGATAGATTCGCCGCCGACGATACCGTAGATGAGCCTCTGGTATGGGAATCAGCTATCTGGCGCATAGCAGCGGTGCCGACAGTGCTCACCACCCCCCGTTAGAGCAAGAGGCAATGAATGGATCGAAGCCAGCAGGTTACTGGGGTAGAGGGGCTGCTTAGTCGCGGCGCGCTGCGCCGCCAGCACTTTCACCTGCAGAGTGCCCGCGCGGCGTTCCCATCTGCAGCGGTTGCCTGCGCGCTCGCCGCCAGCATCTATGTATCGGTGCTGCTGCTGGCAGGGCGTACTGACTGGATCAACATTGCTTTCGTTGCAGCATCAGCGGCGCTGATACCGCTTGTCGCAATCAGCCTGCTGATCCTCAGCGCGCGCCGGACTTCCCCATTCACCATGTCCCTTGCGGTGATGGTATTCGCCTCCTCAATGATGGTGGCGCTGGTGTCGGCAACCCGCGTCCCTATCAGCTATGTCGGCCTGCTGCTCACGCTTCCATCCAGCCTGTTCTTCGTCACTTTGGCAAACATCGCCATGGTGCGGCAGTTGCGGCGACGCGTCGCCATCCTGCGTTTTCCCGGAGCCGAGGAAATTGTCGCACGCGCCGGCTGGCCGATCCCAATTGTGGAGCGGGACGATGTGACGGTGCCATTCCGGCGCATCCTAATCGACCCCGCCACCCACCACGCTGACGAATGGACCTCGCACCTCGTGGGCTTTTATCTGCGAGGTATCGAAATAGAGGCATGGCCGAGCTATCTCGAGACACTTCTCGGAAGGGTGGACCTCTCCTCGTTCGATCTGGCTCACATCTCCTACACCTCTTCCCAGATTCTCTACTACCGCCTGAAACGCGCCATCGACCTTGCCGGAGTGGCAGTGTTGGCCATCCCCGCGCTACTCATCTGTGCGGCGCTCTGGATCTATATCCGCAGCATTGACGGTGGACCGTCGCTGTTCGTACAGGAGCGTCGTGGCTACGGCGGCGCTACGTTCCGGCTGTACAAGTTCCGAACCATGTACAAGGGCGACCACGTCGGCTCCACGGCCGCAGGCGACAAGCGCATCATGCCGGGGTGCGGCCTGCTGCGGCAGCTACGGCTCGACGAACTCCCGCAGCTCTACAACATCTTCAAAGGCGAGATGAGCTTCATCGGTCCCCGGCCGCTGCCGGTTGCCGTCTCCGAAGCGCTGCAGGTGCGCAACCCGCTACACGTCAACCGATACATCCTGGTTCCGGGTCTGACCGGTTGGGCGCAGATCAACCAGGGATATGCGGAGACGGAGGAGGAAGAGCTCGAGAAGCTCGCCTATGACCTCTACTATCTCAAGAATGTCTCTCTTGATTTGGACATCGTAATCGCGTTCCGGACGGTGCAAACTGTCCTGCTGCGACTGGGCGCCCGCTAGGCGGCGCCGAAGACTGCGACACTTGCCTGTG
This sequence comes from Pseudomonadota bacterium, assembly GCA_023437755.1. Lineage (GTDB taxonomy): Bacteria > Pseudomonadota > Alphaproteobacteria > Rhizobiales > Devosiaceae > Devosia. The sequence goes on along the minus strand of JAEZFJ010000167.1, from coordinate 5,911 downwards.
GGCTGCGCCATACGGTACTGCCCTAAAGCTCTTAGAGAGGACGCCTGACGTTGATCATCCCAGTGATTCTTGCCGGTGGACAGGGAACCCGCCTCTGGCCCATGTCGCGCAGTGCGCGACCTAAACAGTTCATTGATCTGATCGGCGGCTCCAGCCTGTTTCAGCAGACGCTGTCCCGTGTCAGCGACAAGTCCCGCTACACTGCTCCAATCATTGTGACCAACGCCGAATACCGCTTCCTCGTCGCCGACCAGGCGCAGGAGCAGGGCGTTACGCTGGAAACGATCCTGCTAGAGCCGTCTGCTCGCAACACGGCGGCGGCGATAGCGGCGGCTGCCCACGCTGCCTTCCAGCAGGACGAAGAGGCTGTACTTCATATCCTTCCGTCTGATCACCTGGTGACTGCCGACGACGACTACTTCCATGCGGTCGACCGCGCGCAGGCGGCCGCGCGCGACGGTTATCTCGTGACTTTTGGGATCAACCCGTCCTGGCCGGAAACCGGCTATGGCTACATCGCCGTCGGTGAAGGCCTGGGAAACGGCACGCACAAGGTAGCTCGTTTCGTGGAGAAGCCGGTGGCGCCAGAGGCCGAGCGCATGCTCGCTGAAGGTGGCTTCGTCTGGAACTCCGGCATGTTCATGCTGCCGGCCAAGCTCTTCTTGTCCGAGTGCGAAGCGCTGGCTCCGGACGTTCATGCCGCTGCGGGCGCGGCGGTGGTACTGGCTAAACGCGATCTCGATTTCACCCGCCTCGATACCGAAGCCTTCGCCAAATCGCCGGACATCTCGGTGGATTATGCAATATTCGAACGAACCGATCGGGCGGCTGTTATCCCGGTCTCCTTTCAGTGGTCCGATCTCGGCGCCTGGGACGCGGTCTGGAAGGCACAGGATCGCGATGCGAACGGCAACGCCAGATCCGGCCCCGTCGATGTGTCGAACTCAACCAATACTCTGGTGGTGAGCGACTCTGCCCATGTGGTGGTCGATGGGCTCGATGATGTGGCAGTCATTGCCACGGAAGACGCAGTGCTGGTCAGCCGCCTCAGCGCAGCCCAAAACCTGGGCGCTGTGACGAAGCGCTTGCGGGGTGCGGAGCACACCAAGGCACTGACCGAGACGCACAAGACCAGCTACCGGCCGTGGGGCGGATACGCATCCATTCTGATGTCGGACCGGTTTCAGGTGAAGAAGCTCTTCGTAAAGCCGGGCAAGAAGCTCAGCCTGCAGAAGCACCATCATCGCTCCGAGCACTGGGTTGTCGTGCGCGGAACGGCCGAGGTCACCATCGACGGGAAGGTGACGATGCTTACGGAGAACCAGTCAATCTACCTTCCGCTGGGTTGCACCCATCGCCTTGCCAACCCGGGCAAGATCGAACTCGAGCTGATCGAAGTACAGACCGGCTCGTACCTGGGCGAGGACGATATCATCCGCATAGAAGACGAGTTCGGCCGCCAATGAGTCTCGTCAGCGCAACTCCTCTGCCGGTCAAGCGGGTCGCAAGGGCATGACTAGCCTCAAGTTCGGGACCAGCGGCCTGCGCGGCCTGGTCACTGACCTCCAGGGACAGCCGGCCCGCCGCTACATGGCGGCGTTCCTGCGACACCTGCGCAAGACCGGGCAGCTGGAACAGGGCAAGGTCCTGGTCGGCCGCGACCTGAGGCCATCGAGCCCGGCTATAGCTGAGGATTGCATCGCCGCCATCGCTGCGGAAGGCTTCCAGCCGGTGGATTGCGGTGCGGTGCCCACTCCGGCGCTGGCGCTGGAGGCACTCGCACAGGGTGCCGCGGCCGTCATGGTGACCGGCAGCCACATCCCGGCCGACCGCAATGGGCTCAAGTTCTACACGCCGGCAGGCGAGATCACCAAGCAAGACGAGACCGGCATCGCGGCCGCACTCGACACCGCCGCGGTCCCGGACCATCGGGGGTCTGTGGCGAACGCCAACACTGCAGCGCTGGACCGCTATCGTCAGCGGTGCATATCGCTGTTGAAGCCGGCCAGCCTCGCGGGCATGCGCATCGGTGTCTTTGAGCACTCCACCGTGTCCCGCGATCTTGTGGGCGAGGTGTTGAATGGTCTGGGGGCGGAGATCGTCCGCCGCGGCCGGACACAAGAGTTCGTACCTGTCGACACCGAAGCCTTCGGGGATGCCGTGTTCGCGCCGATGGCCCCCTGGCTGAAGGAACACGGGCTTGACGTGATCCTATCGGCCGACGGCGACGGCGACCGGCCGCTGATGATGGACGACACTGGAGCTTTCGTGCGCGGTGACGTGCTTGGGCTCCTCACCGGACGCTTCCTGGATGCGCAGGCGGTTGTGACGCCGGTGACGTCGAACTCCGGTATCGAGCGCACGGGCTATTTCAGGCAGGTCGTCCGCACGCGGGTAGGCTCCCCCTATGTCTTTGCGGGCATGGCCGGACTCTCAGGCGCGGTAGGCTTCGAGGCCAATGGCGGCACCTTTGTCGGCGATAGCGTCGCTGGCCTTCCACCCCTGCCGACACGCGACGCCCTGACGCCGCTGATTGCCGTCCTGGGCCTGGCGCGGCAGCAGGGAACGACTGTCGGCCGTCTGGTCGCGGCGTTGTCGTTGCAGCATGCGCTGGCCGACCGGCTGACCGATGTGCCCTCCGAACGCAGCGGGAGGTTCCTGCGGCGGCTGAATGACGAGCCCGACTATGCCGCGGCCATTTTTCAGCCCCACGGGATTATCGCACTGAGCACCATAGACGGTCTGCAGTTCCGCATTCGCTCGGGCGACATGGTGCACTTCCGAGCCTCGGGGAATGCTCCGGAGCTCCGCTGCTACGTTGAGGGCAGGACGACCGAGATTGCCTCCGAACTGCTGGAGTGGGCGATGCGGACAGCGGCCGAGGCGGTGCGCCAGGGTGCTTCGGAAGGATGTGGTGGGCCGCTGGTGAGATAGTGTCGGCGGCACGCCCGTTCCGGCGGGGGCTGGCACCAGCCATAGACGATCAGGACCCCTATGACGCTTGAAAAAACCAGCCCCTTGATCCTCCTCGCAGCGCTGGTGGCTGCCCTTGCCATGGCTCCGGTAGCGCCAGAGGCAGGCAATATCCTGTTTCTGGCGGCCGGCGGGGTGGCGCTGCTCCTGTTGCGCCCGGCGGCACTGGACCTGATCGGTCGTTCCGCCATCTGGATGCCTTTGGCAGGGTTGTTCCTCCTTGCTGTGGCTTATTCCATTGCAGCCCGCGGGCCGGGCGGGCTGGCAGGCCTGCTTTTCGTTGTACCACTGGTGGCCATGATACCCCTGATGGGGGCAGGCGCCGGACACAACGCCCCGTCACCTGCCATGATCGCGGTGCTGGCGCTGTGCGGCAGCGCGGGGGCGGCCGCAATAGCCACTGTGGAATTCGCGAGCACTGGCTCGACAAGGGCCGGTGGAACGGTCGCCAATCCGATCCATTTCGCCGATCTGGCGCTCGCCTTGGGATTTCTTGCACTCCTGGGAACTGCCTCGGGGCGCGGTCGGGGGCGCTGGCTCTTCCTGCTCGCCCCTCTGCTTGCGACCGTCGCGGTGTTGCTGTCCGGAACAAGGGGCGCAGTGGTCGCCCTCGTCGTGATGAGCGGCACCGCTGTTCTAGCCGGGGTTGTCGTGCGCCTGATCTCACTACGGCATCTCGCCATAGGTGCGCTGCTGCTGGTCGTTGTTCTGATCGGAGCGTGGCTCGCAGGGGCGGGGCAGTCCTCTGGTGTGCAGCGCGTCATGACCGATATCGCTGACGTTCTCCGCACCGGTCTGCCAACGGACGAATCCACGTCGGAGCGCCTGCAGATGTACGAGGGAGGGCTGAAGGCCTTCCTGGCCTCACCGGTCGTAGGTCATGGCCCCTTCGAATTCGTCGAGGCAGCAGCGAGCCGCGCCACAGTGCGTTTCGAGGGCGCCCCGCACCTTCACAGCGATCTCGCCGATTTTGCAGCGAGCGGGGGCGTTCTGGGGCTGATCGCCTATTTTCTGTTTCTCCTTGCACCCCTGGCGGAAGCCCTGCGCACGCCCGACCCGCAAACCAGAAAAGGTCTGGTTGTTGTAAGTGCTGCCTTGGTTGCTGGTTATTTTGTGATGGGGCTCACCAACGCCATGTTTGGCATTCTGAACCTGACCGTTTTCTATGCCGCCGCGACCCTGGTGATCTTCGTTGTGGGCGGTGCCGGAGGGGATCAGAGCGGTGTCGGCGCGTCGCGGGACCAGTGAGGCGGCTCAGCCCGTCCCGTGCCGTGCGAGCGCAGCTATGGGACACCTGCATGCTGGCTTCGTCCGCGAACCGGCGCATTACGGCGGGAAAGCCGACCGGATCGACAGGACGTTCGTCGTGTTGCGCTGGCTTGGCATTGCATCTGCTCCTCTCGCGTAGGGAGGATCTGGAGGGCCCCCAGGTCATCTGGCTGCGCGGGCGCTTGAAATTCTCCGCGTAGACCCGGCAGGAGGCAGGATCTTAAGGCGTTGGATTGCCTCCTCCAGGCTGCGGTCTGTCCACGACGGCCGAGCCGATCGTGCAGCCAGCGTCGCGCCTGAAAATGCGCGATAACGCCAATTATCGCGCGCGACCGGGCGCAAAACGACGCGCGCCCAGCTACCTGAAGCGTGCGCTAAGGGCATCTGGGCAAATAGCACCGGCTTGAACGAGGCTCAGCTCAGGATCATGCCGGACAGTGGCCACACCCCCCCGCCCAAAAGGCGTCCAGCTTCTCCGGCTCGCCATCAGGGCTACGTCTGCAGGCTGTAAGCGGTTGAATGACCTGCTGATACGTGCATTGTTCACCACCAGCACGCGGTGAGTTGATGCCCACACGCGTTCAAACCGACACCAGCATCAAAGGGAGTGAGCCGTGACCGTTCTACAGAAATTTGCTTCGGCAGTCGCCGTATCGGCATCGATTTTGGCGATGACGAGTGCCGCCTTCGCGGCTGACTACAACTGGACCTTCCAGACTTCAGAGACGGCTGGGGAGCCCGGCTTCGTCAACAAGACCAAGTGGGCGGAAAATGTCGGCGTGCTGTCCGGCGGCCGAATCGAGATCGAGATACTGCCGATCGGGTCCGTGGTTCCTCACACCGATACACTCGATGCCGTCGGTGCCGGAATTCTCCAGGGACATCTGACCGACCCGAGCTATTTCTCGGGCAAAGATCCGGCGTTTGCCATGATGGGCAATCTGGTCGGCGCCTGGAGCGATCCTTTCGAGCTGATCGGCTTCATGCAGTCGGGCGGGGGCCATGAACTCTACGCCGAGCTGGTCGAGCCCTATGGCGTGCACTTCATCGGCGCCGCAGCGACCGAGCCGGAAGCCTTCGTCGCAGCTGTCCCCATCCGCACCGTGGAAGACCTGCAGGGCGTCAAGCTCCGTGCCCCCGAAGGCATGGTGTTCGAGATCTTCTCCAAGGCTGGTGCAGCGCCGGTATCGCTTCCCGGCTCGGAAATCTTCTCGGCCCTCGACAAGGGCGTCGTAGAGGCGGCGGACAACACTGTCTTCGCCACCAACCAGGCGCTCGGGATGAACGACATCGCCAATTACCCGCTCTATCCCGGCTTCCACTCGCTGCCGCTGATCGATATCTCGATCAACAAGGAGGTCTGGGACGGGCTGCCGGAGGACCTTCAGGCGGTGCTGACCGCCTCGGTGGACCAGTTCATCCTCGATCACGTCTATTCGGTCCGCAAGCTGGACGCCGAGGCCGTCGCCGAGGCTCGCGCCAACCCCGATATCGAGATCATCAACTGGTCGGGCGACGAGCGTGCCAAGTTCCGGCGCATCGCGCAGCAGGAATGGGAGAATTGGGCTGGTCGTAGCGAAATGACGCAGCGCTACTATGATGCTGTGGTCGCCTATCTCGAAGGCCGCAACCTGCTCTAGATCGATCCGCGCTGAACCACTCCCGGCCC
>JAEZFJ010000145.1 GCA_023437755.1 Pseudomonadota bacterium | reverse complement strand
GTGCAGGCCAGTGTCGATGTCGAATCTGCCGTCCAGATCGGGATCGTTGATCAGGCCCTTCCAGCCGACTGTGGTGCGGGGCTTCTCGAAATAGACGCGCATGATGAACTCGAGCCGGTCGCCGAGGCGCTCGCGCATGGTCACGAGGCGGCGCGCATAGTCGAGGGCAGCCTCGGGATCATGGATGGAGCACGGGCCGACGATCACGGCCAGACGGTCGTCCTGACCGGTGACGATGTTGTGGAAGGCGTGGCGGGCGCTGATCACCGTTCTGGTCGCGGCATCGGTGCGGGGGTGAGTGCGCATGACCTCGATAGGGGTGGTCAGCGGCTTGATCTCGGTGATGCGCAGGTCGTCGGTGGATTTGAGCATTTCGGTTGGTCTCCCTCGGTGTTCGACGGAGGCGGCCAACAAAAAAGCCGCCTCGTGGGTCGGGCGGCTGGCTTCGGGTTTGGTCTTATCGCTGGGATCAGATCAGACGCGCGGTAGCCTCCGCCGGGAGCGGATAGCTAAAGTACCAGAACGAGAAGGTGGCGGCGTTGATCATGGATGAAGCTGTAGCGGAGGATTTGCGGGCTGTCGACTCCGACCTTTGACCCAGCCGCAGCGGCAGCTTTTTCGCGGCGGGTGAAATCTTTATGACGATCAGTGCGTATTACTGGGGAGAATGTGACGGCAGGGGATCATGGCTGAAGCGAGTTCCAAGGCGAAACGGCGCGGGCGCAAGGGATGGTTGATCGTCCTTGTGCTGGTCGTCGGGGGCGGTGCCTATGCTTACCTGCAGCGGCCGTGGGAATCGCGGGCACCGCTGGTGCGAGTGGAAGTGGTGGCGGCCGGCCCCGTGACGCAGGTGCTGGCCGTCAATGGTCGTGTAGCAGCGCGGAACACCGTCAATGTGCGCTCCGCGGTCTCCGGTCGTGCTCTGGAGGTGCTCGCCGCGGAAGGTGCGGAAGTTGCGACCGGCGACGTGTTGGTGCGGATCGACAGTGGCCAGGCGAAGGCACTGGTCGACCAGGCGAAGGCGGCGCTTGACGCCGGCATCGTCAAGGAACGACAGGCGCGAGCAGCAGCAGAGCGGGCGCAGGCGCTAGGCGAAAATGCAACCCGCTCGGCGCGCGAAGATGCCGAGCTGTCTCTGGCTGCAGCCACCAACGAAGTGGTGCGGCTGACCGCGGCGCTCGAGGAGGCACGGAGCCAGCTCGAGCAGTTCACGATCATCTCGCCGCTCGATGGCGTGGTGCTGGACCGGGCGGTGGATCAGGGCCAGTTGGTCGATCCGCAGAGCAACCTGTTTACCGTCGCCGACCTGTCGGAACTGCTGGTCGAGACCGATGTGGACGAGCTCTATTCCTCGCGGATCACAGAAGGCCTGGAAGTGCTGCTCCAGCCGGTTGGCGAGAGCGTGGCGCGAACCGGTACGGTGGTGTTCGCGACCCCATCGGTCGATCCAACCACGGGCGGCCGGGCGATCAAGATCGGCTTCGACGAGCCGGCGGAACTGCCGGTGGGGCTGACTGTCAATGCAAACATCATCGTGTCTCAGCAGGACAGTGTGTTGTCGCTGCCGCGAAGCGCCATCGTCACGGAGGGTCATGTGAGCCACGTGATGGTGGTGGAGGATGACGTTGTGGTGGAGCGGCAGGTCGAGTTTGCCGACTGGCCGGCCGAGCGCGTTATCGTGACCGACGGCGTTGCCGAAGGGGAATCGGTGGTGCTCGACCCGGCCGCGGTGGCGCCGGGGCAAGAGGTCGAGGCGGAGTAGCGCCGTGCCCTATGCCTTCAAGATCGCCCTGAGATACCTGACCGCCACCAAGGCCCAGACCGGCCTGCTGATCGCCGGCGTGGCGGTGGGGGTGTTCGTGTTCATCTTCATGAGCGCCCTGATCGGCGGGCTTGCAGTGTTCCTGGTGCAGCGCACGGTGGGTGATATCGCCCATGTCACGGTTGAAGCGCCGAGCCGTGATCCGGTTTCGCTCCTGCCGCACGAACCCAATGTGCTGGTGGTGAAGCAGCGCGCCACGACGCAGCGCAGCCAGTTGCGGACGGCGGGGGCCTTCCTGCCGCTGATCAGCGCCATGCCGGAAGTGACCGCGACCTCCCAGCAGATCATTGGCAACGGCTTCATTGTGCGCGGGCAGGCGACGGCGCCGGTGAGCGTGACCGGGGTGGAGGACAACAAGGTGTCGGCCATCGCCGACATCGAGTCTAACCTGACTGCAGGCGAAACGCTGTTGACCAACTCCACGGTGATCATCGGCGGCACGCTGGCCGAGGAACTGGGGCTGACCGTTGGGCAGGTGGTGCGGGTCCGATCCGAACGGGACGTCGAACGGCCGCTGGTGGTGGGTGGCATTTTCGAACTCGGGGTGGAGGGGCTCGACGCCCGTGCGGCATTCGTCAGCCTTGCCACGGCGCGGACGCTGTTCGACCTGCCCCAAGGCATCTCGCGGATCGAGATCAAGCTGGCGGACCTCAACCAGGCGGATGCAATGGCGGCCCGGATCGCCGCGGAGACCGGGCTTGAGACCTCGCCGTGGACGGAGGGGAATGCGCAGTTGCTGGATGGTCTGCGGGCGCAGGCGAATTCGGGCAATCTGATCAAGGCGTTCGCGCTGATCACCATCGTGATCGGGGTGGCGAGTGCGCTGCTGTTGTCGACCTACCGGCGGCGCTCCGAAATCGGCATCATGCGGGCAATGGGAGCCAGCCGCGGCTTCGTGGTGATCGTGTTCGTGCTGCAGGGGGCGCTGATCGGAATCATCGGCGGATTGGTTGGCGCAGGGTTGGGGTATCTGGCACTGTCGCCGTTCCCACTACCGGAACTGGCGCCACCAGGTGGGCTGCCGATCGATGTGCGGCAGGGCTCGTATGGATTGGCAATCGCGCTGACAGCGATCGGGGCGATCCTGGCGGCGATCCTGCCGGCGCGCTCGGCGGCGCGGGTGGACCCTGTGACGGTGATCGGCCAATGACGACGCTGCTGGAGGTTCGGGACCTCGTCAAGACCTATGGCGAAGGCGAGGCGGAAACGCAGGTGCTGAAGGGACTCGACTTGACCCTGGAGGAGGGAGAGTTCGCGGCGCTGCTGGGGCCTTCAGGCTCGGGCAAGAGCACGCTGCTGACCATTCTGGGGACACTGATGAAGCCGACCTCCGGCCAGCACCAGATGCTGGGCGAAGACCTCACCGCGGCTTCGGACCGGGAACTGACCGAGTTCCGCAACCGGCACATCGGCTTCGTGTTCCAGTTCCACCATCTGCTGCCGGACTTCACCGCGGTTGAGAACGTCATGTTTCCGACGGCAGTGCGGCTGGGCCGAGAGACTGGCGCGGCGCGTGAGCGGGCGCGCGAACTGCTGGTGCGGGTGGGGCTCGAAAACAGAATGGAATTCCTGGCGACCGAGCTATCCGGCGGGCAGAAGCAGCGCGTGGCCATCGCCCGGGCGCTGATGAACCAGCCGGAACTGGTGCTCGCCGACGAGCCGACCGGCAATCTCGATCGCGAGTCAGCTACACAGGTGATGGAGCTGTTGGGCGAGATCAACCAGAACGAGGAAACGACCTTCCTGATCTCGACCCATGACGAGAAGATCGCCGCGACCTGCCGTCGGCAGATCAATGTCGTCGACGGCAAGGTGAGCTGAGGCGGTCAGGCGCGATTGAAGTGATCGTAGATCTGCTGGGCCATGGTGCCGGAGATGCCTGGGACGGCGGCAAGGTCTTCGAAGGAGGCGCGGCTGACGGCCTTGGCGGAGCCGAAATGGTTGAGCAGGGCGCGCTTGCGGGTGGGGCCGATGCCTTCGATCTCGTCGAGGGGATTGGTGATCGACTCCTTCCTGCGCTTGGCACGATGGGTGCCGATGGCGAAGCGGTGTGCTTCGTCGCGCAGGCGCTGGACGTAGTAGAGCACGGGATCGCGGTGAGGCAGCATGAACGGGTCCTTACCCTCCATGAAGAACTTCTCGCGCCCCGCATCGCGCTCCTCGCCCTTGGCGATGCCGATGAAGGTGACTTCCCTTGGCAGGTTGAGTTCGGCGATGACCTGGCGGACGGCGTTGAGCTGACCGGCGCCGCCGTCGATGAAGACGACGTCGGGCCAGTCGGGCATGCCCGTCTGGTCATCCTCGGCATCGACCTCGCTCTCGCTGGCGAGACGGGCGAAGCGGCGGGTGAGGACCTCGCGCATCATGCCGAAGTCGTCGCCGGCGACGATGTCGGATTTGATGTTGAAGGTGCGGTAGTGCTTCTTGGAGAAGCCTTCCTCGCCGGCGACGACCATGGCGCCCACGGCATTGGTGCCGGAGATGTGCGAATTGTCGTAGACTTCGATGCGGCGCGGCGGCTCATCGAGGCCGAAGCAGTTGGCGCCGCCTTCGAGCAGGGTGCGGTTGGACGAGGACTCCGCAAGCTGGCGGCCAAGTGCCTCCCGAGCATTGGTGAGGGCATAGTTGACCAGGTCGCGCTTTTCGCCGCGCTGGGGCACTTCGATGCTGACCTTGCGGCCGGCGCGGGAGGCGAGCGCCTCGCTCATCAGTTCAGGCTCGGCGAGTTCGTGACTGAGCAGGACCAGACGAGCGGGCGTGCGGTTTTCGTAGAACTGAGCGATGAAGGCTTCCAGCACCTCGGCATCGGTGAGGCTGGCATAGGCACGTGGCCGGTAGGGGTTGTTGCCCCAGTTCTGATAGGCGCGGAAAAAAAACACCTGCACGCAGAATTGGCCGCCCTCGTGGTGGATGGCGAAGACGTCGGCTTCCTCAACATTACGGGCGGTGGCGCCGCCCTGCGACTGGACCAGGGCAAGGGCGGACAGCCGGTCGCGGAGGAGCGCGGCGCGTTCGAAATCGAGCTGTTCGGCGGCCTGGTTCATGTCGTGCTGGAGATGATCGCGCACCGACTGGGACTTGCCGGAGAGGAACTGGCGGGCCTCGTCAACCAGTTCTGAATAATCCTCGAGGCTGATTTCACGGGTGCAGGGGGCCGAGCAACGCTTGATCTGGTACTGCAGGCACGGCCGGGTGCGGGCGGCATAGAAGCTGTCGGAGCAGTTCCGGAGCAGGAACGCCTTCTGCAGGCTCGAAATGGTGCGGGCGACGGCGGTGGCCGAGGCGAAGGGACCGAAGTAATGGCCCTGCCGGCGGCGGGTGCCACGATGCTTGGTCAGTTCCGGCGCCTCGTGATCGGTGGCGATCAGGATGTAGGGGAAGCTCTTGTCGTCGCGCAGGAGCACGTTGAAGCGGGGCTTGAGCCGCTTGACCAGGTTGGCCTCGAGCAGCAGCGCCTCGGCCTCGGTCTCGGTGCGCACGAACTCCATGCTGGCGGTGGCCGCGATCATGCGCTGCAGGCGCACTTCGAGCGCTTCGGGGCGCGTGTAGTTGGTGACCCGCGCCTTGAGGTTGCGGGCCTTGCCCACATACATGACCTCGCCCTGCGCATCGATCATGCGGTAGACCCCCGGCGCCGCGGGCAGGGTACGGACGAATTGGCGGATGACCTCGGCGCCCGTGGGCGGCGGAGGGGTTGTCTGCTCTTCGGTCATGATTTTGGCGTTGGGGCGCGGCGCGCCGGATATTCGAGGTGCCGGCCGCCATCGAGCGCCAGCATCTGCCCCGTCATCGACCGCATTTGCAGCAAAATCAAGACCCCTTCGGCGATCGCCTCCGGACCAGCGTGGCGCCCGAGGGGGAGTGCTTTGATGCTGCGGTCGAACTCCTCCTGGGTCTGGCGCGAGTGGGGCAGGACCGGCCCCGGGCCGATAGCGTTCACGCGGATGCTGGGCGCAAGGGACTGGGCCAGGGTGCGGGTAGCGGTCCAAAGGACGGACTTGGACAGCGTATAGCTGAAATAGGCGGGGGAAGGGTGGAGGACGCGCTCGTCTACGATGTTGACGATGTTGCCGTCCGTGTCGGCCGGGAGCTGGGCGGCAAAGTCGCGGGCGAGGAACACGGGTGCTTCGGCATGGAGCGTGAAGTGGCGGTCCCAGCCGTCTTCATCGACGTCGCGGGCGCTGTCGGGATCGTAGGTGGAGGCATTGTTGACAAGGGTGGTCAGCGGGCCGATGGGCTGCCCGGCCT
>JAEZFJ010000136.1 GCA_023437755.1 Pseudomonadota bacterium | reverse complement strand
CCCGAACGCATCATGCACGACATCGACGTGGTGAAGCGGGAACTGCCGGTCGACATCCTCGAGTTCTTCTTTCTGACCCCGCTCCCCGGCTCGGAGGATCACCAGAAGCTGCACCGCGCCGGCGTCGCCATGGACGCTGATCTCAACAAATACGACCTCAACCACTACACCACGGCGCATCCGACGATGACCCAGGCCGAGTTCGAGAAGGTCTATGCCGACGCCTGGACCCGCTACTATTCGCTCGACCATGTCGAGACCATCATGCGCCGCGCGGCGGTATCCGGCATCTCGACCGCGAACGTGCTGCTGCTAGCCGTGTGGTTCGTGGGTGCTCTCAAGATCGAGGGCGTGCATCCGCTGGAGGTTGGCTGGATCCGCCGCAAGTCGCGCCTCAACCGGCGGCACGGTATGCCGATCGAACCGGCGATGCTGTTCTACCCGAAATACTACCTCGAACTTGGCTGGAAACTGATGCGCTGGGCCGGGCTCTATCTCCGATTCGGGCTGAAGCAGCTCAAGGTGGAACGGGATCCCAGCCGACACAGCTATACCGATACGGCGATGACGCCTGTGACGGACAGTGACGAGGCGGACCTCGAACTGTTCAAGTCGAGCGACGCGGTGGTGTGGCTCGACGAACAGAAGCGCATCGAGCGGGCGCAGCTTGGAGTGAAGCAGGAAGCCTCCTGATCCCCGACGCTTCCACCGCTACCTAGCGTGTTCTAGATTGCGGTCATTGCCCCACGGAGAAGCCGCGTGTCTTTGCCCCAGTTTCCTCAGGAAGGCGGCTGCCAGTGTGGCGCAGTCCGTTACGTCCTCGCCGCGAGCCCGCTCAGTGTCTACAACTGCCACTGCAAGGACTGTCAGCGCTTCTCCGGCGCCGGCTGGTCCATGTCGATGATCGTGCGCAGCAGCGACTTCACGGTTTCGGGTGCCACAGTGCGCTACGACCGGAAGGCCGATAGCGGCAACGTCGTTGTCATGAACTTCTGCGCCAACTGCCATGGCTGGCTGTGGAACGACCCGCCCGACGGCAGCATCAAGGTGGTGCGGGCCGGGACGCTCGACGACATCGACTGGGCCCGACCGGTCGGCAACATCTGGACCAGCAGCAAGGCGGCTTGGGCGGAGATCGACCCCAGCCTCGTGAATTTCGACAAGGGCGCGGTGGACCGCACGCCGCTGTTCGAGGCCTGGAGCCGCGCGCATCAGTCGTGACGTTCTAGGGGCGGGCGGGTCGCCTTAGCCGCCAGTCGGTGACGACGAAGCCGGCGAGCAGCGCCAGTTCACCGAGATTGCCGGCGAAGGCCAGCATGTCGCCGGTGACGGTCGCGGCCACCTGGGCCAGGGCGCCGAGCAGCAGCCATGGACCGCCTCCGTGGCGCCAGATCACGACGCCGGCGGCGACGATCAGGACGATCACGGCGATGGGTGCGACCGGCACGGAGTTGACGTTGCTGTAGGTCACCAGCCCGTCGTCGGTGCTGAGCTCCAGTTCCAGGTTCAGCATGTCGCTCCAGAAACCGAAGGCGACGAGGGCGACGACGACAACCGCAGCGATTGCGCTTATCACTGACCCCCGGCTCCAGCCGGCACCGCTGCGGCGAACGAGGCCGAGCGCGCTCAGCACCAGCAGCGGCGTCGAGACCGCATGCATGAAATAGCGTGGCACGCTGAGGTTCTGCAGTTGCTCGCCCGCGCCCACCGCGCTGCCCAGCGCAATCATGGCGTTGTCGCAGACCAGGCCTGCGGTCACCAGGATCAGCGGAATGCTGGCGAGAGTGCGGCTGCCAAGCAACCGGACCACGGAGGCGACGAACAAGCCGAGATGTCCTAGGGCGTAAGCTAAAAAAATCACCTGCATCGGATGCAAAGTCCACGCTCTGATGTAAGAACTTTCCGAGCGCAGCAATGCAGTATTTGGTTCCATCTGCCGCACGGCGCGGGGATGGACCGGCTTAGGACCAGCAATGAGCAACGAAGACGATATCGCCCGTGTGAAGCGGCAAGAGCAGGAACTGGTGCTGGAGCGCTTGGACGAGGAGGTGGCTTTCGCCCTCGGAGCCTCGGTGCGCGAGCGCGCCCTGGCGGACTGGCTGTCACTGGTGGTCGACATCCGCACCTGGGACCGGCAGTTGTTCTTCTCGGCCACGGCGGGCACATCGGCCGACAATGCCGAGTGGGTGCGCCGCAAGATCAACACTGTCCGCCGCTTCCAGCGCGCGAGCTACCGCATGGTGCTGGAGCGGGGCGAGCAGCCGTTCTCGCCGCAGTCGGGTGCAGATCCTGCCGACTATGTCATCGCCGGTGGCGGGTTCCCGATCCGGGTCACGGGCGCGGGTATCGTCGGGGCGCTGACCATTTCCGGGCTGCCGGGCCGCAAGGACCATGCCGTGGCGGTGGATGCGATCTGCGATCATCTCGGCCGGCCGCGCGCCGACTATGCCCTGCCGGAGAGCGCGCCGTGAAACTCAGCTATCTGCTGCTCGACGTCTTCACGCGCGAGCCGCTCAAGGGCAACCCGCTCGCGGTGGTCTGCAAGGCCGAGGGGCTGCTCGATGACGAGATGCAGCGGGTGGCCCGGGAGTTCAACCTCAACGAGACGGTGTTCATCTGCAAGCCGCAGGCGGAGCGCAACACCGCCCATGTCCGCATCTTCACCCCGCATGAGGAACTGCCGTTCGCTGGCCACCCCACCGTCGGCGCCGCGGTGGTGCTTGGCCTGCAGAACAAGGTGAGCGCGGTGCGGCTCGAGGAGAAGGTCGGGCTGGTCACGGCGCTGGTCGAGAAGATCGACAAGCGCAGCGGGGAGGCGCGTTTTGCCCTGCCGCGGTTGCCGGCGCGCCTCGGCGATCTGCCCCACCGGCTGTCGCTGGCGCAGGCGCTCGGCATCGAGCCGGAGGAGATCGGCTGCGAGGGCTACAAGCCGGCGGTGTTCTCCGCGGGCGTCACCTTTCACCTGATTCCGGTGCGTGATGCTGCGGTGCTGCGGCGGGTGAAGCCGAATTCGGCCGGCTGGAACGCCGTGTTCTCCTACGACCACCACTCCGCCTATGTGTTCACCCTGACGCCGGAGGAGCCCGACAACGACATCGCGGCGCGGATGTTCGGCATGGGGCTCGGCGAGGATCCGGGCACCGGTTCGGCAGCGGCGGCGCTGATCGGCCTGCTCGCCGAACAGGCGCCGTTCGCCAGCGGCCAGTGCGATTTTGTGCTGCGGCAGGACCAGGAGATGGGCCGCCCGTGCCGCATCACCATCCAGCTGCGCAAGGACGACGACGTGCTGACCCATGGCGCGATCGGCGGAGAGGCGGTGATCGTCGGCGAGGGGGTGCTCGATCTGGGGGATTGAGCGCTCCGAACGGATTTGCGGCGGATGGTCTTGCAACGGCATGCCGATTGACGCATTGTTTCGGCCAAGACAAGTGTAGCCGAGCGTCCTTGATGCAGCGCCGCCGCGCCAAAGCCAAAGCCATTGCCATCGCACAGCAGCAGGTTCTGCGGAACCGGTTGGCGATCGCGGCCGGCCTGTTGCTGCTTCCGGCGCTTTTCCTCCTTCTTATCAGCCCCTGATCACCGGCAGCTCGATTAGCGAGCGGGTCGTCAGGGGAGTGTGCCATCAACCGAACATCGAAACATGTCCGGTCCAGCGAGCCATTGCCTCGGGGCCGATAGGAAAGAACTGATATGTCCGCCACCACCAGCAACAAAGAGCGCGTCTTTATCTTCGACACCACCCTGCGCGACGGCGAGCAATCGCCCGGCGCCACCATGACCCTCGAAGAGAAGCTGCAGGTTGCCGAAACACTCGACGAGATGGGTGTCGACATCATCGAGGCTGGTTTCCCTATCGCCTCCAATGGCGATTTCGAGGCGGTCGTGGCCGTAGCCAAGCAGGTCAAGCGCGCCACCGTCGCCGGCCTTGCCCGCGCCATTCCGGCCGATATCGACCGGGCCGGGGAGGCGGTGCGCCACGCGCAGCGCGGCCGTATCCACACCTTCGTATCCACCTCGCCGATTCATCTGGCGCACCAGATGAAGAAGACCGAGGACGAGGTCATCGCGATCATCGCCCGCACCGAGGCTCAGGCCCGCAACCTGATCGACGATGTGGAGTGGTCCGCCATGGACGCCACCCGCACCCCGATCGAGTTCCTGAAGCGCTGCGTCGAGACGGCCATCAAGGCCGGTGCCACCACCATCAACCTGCCCGACACGGTGGGTTATGCGGTGCCCGAAGAACATTTTGCGATGTTCAAGGAGATCATCGGATCGGTCCCGGGGGCCGACAAGGCGATTTTCTCGGTGCATTGC
>JAEZFJ010000036.1 GCA_023437755.1 Pseudomonadota bacterium | reverse complement strand
GCAGAAGGAGTTGTGATGCACAAGGAGTGGAATGAGCGAGGTGTCACCGGAGCCGTCGCCGGCCGGGCCCTCGCCACCTCGACCATCGCGTTCACGGTGTGTTTTGCCGTCTGGACGATTTTCTCCATTATCGGCGTGGCGCTCAAGGATCAGTTGGCGCTCAGCGAGGTGCAGTTTGGACTGCTCGTCGGCACACCGGTCCTGACCGGATCGCTTGTGCGGGTCGTTCTCGGCGTCTGGACCGACCGCTATGGTGGGCGGCTGGTTTACACCCTCACGATGCTGGCAGCGGCGGTTTCGACGGCGCTGCTCGCCTTTGCGCAGAGTTACGAACAGTTTCTGGTCGCAGCCCTCGGGGTTGGCATTGCCGGGGGATCGTTTGCCGTTGGCGTCGCCTATGTCTCGCGTTTTCACCCGAGCAACAGGCAAGGCACAGCATTGGGGATTTTCGGCATCGGCAATGTCGGCTCCTCGGCGACGAAGCTCCTCGCCCCCTTTGTAATGCTGGCCTGGGGCTGGCAAAGCGTAGCCCTTGTCTGGGCAGGAGTGCTGGTGCTCACCGCAGTCGTGTTTTGGTTCACCGCGCCCGAGGATCAGGCGCAGGCAAGAGCGCAGGCCAGAGCTCGGTCCTGGGGCGAGGAATTTGGACCTCTCAAGGAGGCCCGGGTCTGGCGCTTTGCCTTCTACTACTTCTTCGTTTTCGGGGCATTTGTGGCACTGACGCTCTGGCTGCCGCGATACCTCATCGGGGTCTATGGCTTCGACATCGCCACAGCCGGCATGGTTGCCGCCCTCTATTCGATCCCTGCCAGCATCTTCCGGGCCTATGGCGGCACGCTATCGGACAAGGTCGGGGCCCGCGCGGTGCTCTATTGGACCTTCGGGGTCTCGGCACTGACCACTTTCATCCTCGCAATCCCCGCGGGCGAGTATCTGGTGCAGGGCATCGACGGTCCGGTCACCTTCGGCTTCGCGCTGGCGCCCTGGGTCTTCATCACCCTTATGTTCATGCTCGGTTTCGTCATGAGCCTGGGCAAAGCCGCGGTCTACAAGCACATCCCCACCTACTACCCCGACAGAGTGGGGGTCGTAGGTGGGCTGGTGGGCATGATCGGCGGACTGGGCGGCTTCGTCCTGCCACTGCTCTTCGGCTATCTCAACGAACTGACGGGCATGTGGACCAGCTGCTTCATGGCCATGTTTGCGCTGGTCGTGGTGTTGCTGGTCTCAATGCATAAGGCCGTTCGCCAGATCAAGCGCGCTGCTGTCCCTCAGGGGGCCTGACCGATCATGGAAAAGCTCGTCGTGGTGGGCGCAGGCATGGCCTCGGGACGGCTGCTTGAGCATCTGGTCAGGGAGGCCGGCGGCCGTTTCGATATCACCCTGTTCGGCGCCGAGCCGCGGGGCAACTACAACCGGATCATGCTCTCCCCGGTGCTGGCGGGGGAGATGGACTTTGCCGACATCGTGACGCACGACGCCGACTGGTATCGCGACAACGGCATCACCACCCATCTCGGCGAGACCGTGACTGCGATAGACCGCAGGAACAGGCAGGTCGTCTCCCGCCGGGGGGCCACGCCCTATGATCGGCTGGTCGTCGCGACCGGCTCGGCGCCAGTGGTCCCTTCCCTGCCCGGCAACGCCCTGCGGGGCGTCACGGCATTTCGCGATTTCGATGACGTGAGGCGTATGCTTGCCGCAGCCGGCGAACCGTCGCGACGCGCCGTGGTTGTCGGCGGGGGACTCTTGGGGCTCGAGGCCGCGGCCGCTCTACGCCTGCGTGGAATGGAGGTGACGGTGCTTCATCTCAAGGAGCACCTGATGGACCGCCAGCTCGATCCAGCCTCCGCAGACCTGCTACGCAGCGAGTTCGAGCGACGCGGGATCGTGGTCCATACCGGCGCCGTTACCAAGGCCATTCTGGGCAATCGCAGAGTGGAGGCTGTTGCCCTCGAAGACGGAGCCGTCATCGGCGCGGATCTGGTGGTCACGGCCATCGGCATTCGCCCC
Source organism: Pseudomonadota bacterium (assembly GCA_023437755.1). Taxonomy (GTDB): domain Bacteria; phylum Pseudomonadota; class Alphaproteobacteria; order Rhizobiales; family Devosiaceae; genus Devosia. Next base: position 4,809 of record JAEZFJ010000036.1, on the reverse strand, counting down.
GAAACGCGCCTGGCGACGGATTCGGGGCTGCATGTGGAGCGCGGCATCGTCGTGAGCGACGGCATGCTCACCTCCGACCCCGATATTCTGGCGATCGGCGAATGCGCCGAGCATCAGGGTGTCTGCTACGGCCTTATTGCTCCCCTCTACGACATGGCCCGAGCGGCGGCCGACACGCTCCTCGGCCGGGAGGGCATATTCCGCCCCACCCGTACGGCGACGCAGCTCAAGGTTTCCGGCGTGTCCGTCTATTCTGCGGGCGATTTTGCCGCCCGTGGAGATCGCGAAGAGATCGTTATGCACGACGAGGACGCCGGTTCGTACCGGCGTCTCGTCATCCACAACGGCCGGCTGCTTGGTGCCGTGCTCTACGGCGATGTGGCGGACGGCCCATGGTTCTTCGATCTCGTGCGCGAGCAGACCGACACCGACCCGCTGCGCACTACCATGATCTTTGGCCGCGGCTTGGCCGAGAGCGAAGCGCTTGAGGCCTTTGGGAGCCGGTGCAGTCTGCCGAGCTGAGCTTCCTACCCTGCAATCCAAGAGATCCTGATGACCTCAGCTGTTGCCGCAACCACCGTCCGAACCACATGCCCCTATTGTGGCGTCGGCTGCGGTATCCTGGCGTCGCCACAAGCGGACGGCAGCGTCGCCATTGCAGGCGATCCGCAGCATCCTTCGAATTTTGGCCGGCTATGTTCCAAGGGCGCAGCCCTCGGTGAAACACTGTCGCTGAAGGATCGGCTGCTGCGGCCCAGGGTCAGCGGCCGAGACGTGGACTGGGAAGAAGCGCTCGATCTGGTCGCTCAACGCTTCGGTGACGCCATTGCGGAACACGGGCCGGACAGCGTGGCCATCTATGGTTCGGGGCAACTGCTGACAGAAGACTACTATGTTGCCAACAAGCTGATGAAGGGGTTCGTCGGCAGCGCCAATATCGACACCAACTCGCGGCTGTGCATGGCCTCCTCTGTCGCGGGGCACAAGCGCGCCTTCGGCTCCGACACCGTGCCTGGCAACTACGAGGACCTCGAGCAGGCCGATCTTGTGGTTCTCGTCGGCAGCAATTTGGCCTGGTGCCATCCGGTCCTGCATCAGCGCCTTATCGCCGACAAAACCGGGCGACCTGGCCTGCGCATCGTTGTTGCCGACCCGCGCCGCACCGTCTCGGCGGACACGGCCGATCTGCACCTTCCCATCCGGGTGGATGGTGATCTCGCCCTGTTTTCGGGCTTGTTGCGGTACCTCGATGGTGTAGGCGCGGCCACAGAGTTTGCCACCAAGCACACCAAGGGGGCTGCAGCGGCTGTTGAGGCTGTAAGCCTTTGGGAGGTCCCGCGGGTTGCCGAAGCAACGGGACTACCCCCCGCCGATATCGAATTGTTCTACAGCTGGTTCGCGGAGACCGACCGCGTCGTCACGGTCTACTCGCAAGGCGTGAACCAGTCCGCGTCAGGAACCGACAAGGTAAACGCGATAATCAACTGCCATCTCCTGACCGGCCGCATCGGGCGGCCCGGCATGGGACCCTTCTCGGTTACCGGACAGCCCAATGCGATGGGCGGTCGCGAAGTCGGTGGCCTCGCCAACATGCTCGCGGCCCATATGGACTTCTCGCCGGAAAACGTGGATCGCGTCGGCCGTTTCTGGAGCGCAGGCCGGATGGCGGAAAATCCCGGCCTGCGGGCGGTCGAGCTCTTTTCGGCCATGGCGGAGGGCAAGATCAAAGCCGCGTGGATCATGGGCACCAATCCGGTGGTCTCCATGCCCGACGCAGACAAGGTCCGTGACGCGCTGAGAGCCTGCCCTTTTGTCGTGGTCTCCGACATGACGGACAGGACCGACAGCGCACAACTCGCTGACGTGTTGTTGCCGGCGGCGCCCTGGGGCGAGAAGGACGGCACGGTGACCAATTCAGAACGGAGGATTTCCCGGCAACGGTCGTTCCTCGCGACCGCCGGTGCCTCGAAACCCGACTGGTGGATCGTCACCCAGGTAGCCCGCCGTATGGGGTTCCATGCTGCCTTCCCCTACCAAAGCCCGCGCGAGATCTTCGCCGAACATGCCCGGCTCTCGGCTTTCGAGAATGACGGAAGGCGCGACTTCGACATTTCGGGCCTGCTCGCGGAGCAATACGACGGGATGGAGCCCACGCAGTGGCCGGTGCGCGATAAACCGACCGACCGGCTGTTCGGCAGTGGCGGCTTCTTCACTCCGGACCGCAAGGCCCGAATGGTGCCGGTCTCGCCGCCACCGCCGCTGGCCCCCGCACCAGGCCGGCTGACGCTCAACACCGGTCGCGTGCGCGACCACTGGCATACGATGACGCGCACCGGCAAGGCGGCCCGGCTGTCGGCCCATTATGCCGAGCCGTTCGTGGAAATTCACCCCGACGATGCGCAGCGGCTGAATATCCGCAGGGCCAGCCTGGTGCGGCTGGGGCGCGGCGATACCCACGTCGTTCTGCGGGCACTGATCACCGACCGGCAGCAGCGCGGCAGCGTTTTTGTTCCCATGCATTGGACCGGACAGTTTGCCTCCGCGGGGCGCGTCGACACTGTGGTGCACTCACAGGTGGACCCGGTATCGGCTCAGCCGGCTCTCAAGATGAGCGCAGTGACGATCGAACCGTGGCGGCCGGCCCTGTACGGCTTCTTCGTCGCAACTGACCGGCCGGACCTCGATACGGCCTACTGGGCCTGGGCAGAGGCGTCTGGCGGCGTTCGTGGCGAGGTGGCGTGGAAAGAGGAGCCGGACAACTGGCCGGCCTGGATACGGCAGCGGTTCCACATCCCTCCGGCCACGAGCATGCTCAGCGTCGCCGATCCACCGTTCGGCCGGCGCAGTTTTGCCGGCATCAGCAACGGTCGCCTCATCTTCGCGCTGTTTGTTTCGCCGGACCCTGTGCCGGTAGCGCGGGAGTGGATCGTCAGCCAGTTAGAGGCGGAGAAGGTCAATGGCGTCCAGCTCCTTGCAGGGCGGCCGAGCGCCGGCATGGCAAACACCGGGCCGATCGTGTGCGCCTGCCACGCGGTGGGTCGCGAAACCATCCTGGGTGCCTTCCGGCAGGGGTGTGGCGACATCGATGCGATCGGTCTTGCAACCAGGGCAGGCACGAACTGCGGCGCCTGCAGAGCGGAAATCGCTACCCTGATCCGCCTGGAATCAGCGCAACGCCCGCCGGTAGCGAGCGAAATGCACGATGTTGGACCGTAGGACGCTCTGCCGCGCTGGCCCGCCGCTACGCTCTTACCGCTTCAGGCGCGCGCTTTCGGCCTCAACACGTGCAAGCTCAGATGCGGGCGCACGACTTAACCACCAGCCAGGGCGAGGCCACGTGAACTCGCGGCGGAATGGCTGCACCGCCGCGCCGCCCGATCCCCTCCAGAATCCAGCTTGCGGCCACCCGGGCCCGCTCGTCCACAGGCTGTACCACGCTGGTGATCCTTGGCTGGATTCCGTCGCCCCATGGTGATCGTCAGCTGCTGCTAGCGCCTGCTCTGCCGCCAGGTGGATGAGCGGAAGGGCCACCATCGAGGTGAGAGTGCACGCGCACTCGAGTGGTGCTACTTACACCGGGTGTACGGAGACCTGAAGAACCTGATCCTCGTAAAGCTGGGCGTTTGGCCCGCCCAGCTACATCTGGTGCTTGGCATTGTTGTCTATGCCATCTGCTTCGCTGCTACGCGAAGACCCTGGCTGAGCCTTTGGGCAGTAGTGGCCCTGCAGCTCGGCAATGAAACGCTTGACGCGCGTGAAGACCTTCGGAGTGGCAATTGGAGCCTCCGAGAGGCTGTCCTCGACACGATCTGGACAGTCACACTGCCGTTTGTAGCAGCCAGCTTTTTCGCAGCCATCAGAGCCGTGTCCGCCATCCGCCGAAAGCCGCGCTGAGGGCCGCGTTCAGCAAATAATCCGCCCACACACCCGGGACAGACGACTCGCCGAGCATGACTGGTGCCCGATCGCCCGCACCGGAACCAAGCTCCTGGCCTCCTTCGGGTTGAAACACGCACTCCGCAGGCCTATGAGGCGGCACTCACCCGGAAACCACCTCGATGAAACTCCGCATCACTCCACCGGAAGGCTTCACCGCTGAGGAATGCATGTCCCACCTGAAACAGGTCGTGCGCACCCGAGCCAGGAGCACGGTTCTGCATTGGCATCTGGGACAGTTGCAGTTGGTTGGCCCAGTGCCTGACCTGGTGTTGCTCAAGTTTCATCTGCGGCGGTTCGGGTACAAGCTCATTTGAGGGCTGTTTTGAGCCAAGTGCGAGGCTGCGCGTTCACCCTGAAATGAGACTGCCCGTTGATCCGCAGACCGCCGAACAGCTGTTCGAACTCTATTCAGAGCTCCAGCTCACCTGTGCCCGGGCCGCGGCCGCGCTGCGCCTGAGTGGGAACTGGGACGCGCCCATGGAAGAGATGCTTCATCGCTTCCATAAAGAGGAGGCCCGGGCGGAGCAGATATGGCAGCGGATCAATGCCTTGCGGGGTGAGGCTGAGCGCTAGGCCAGACGGCAGGTGCCGACGGTTCACCAGACACGCGTCCACCCGATCGGCCGGCAGAGAGCGGCTTGGTGCCCATTGCCCACGACGACTTGGGGTTTGACGGAGGATGAATACATCTCAGACATGCAGCCTGTCTCCCTTGTGCACGCCAACGGCAGGACATGGGGACGTTCCAGTCGAAGCAGCCACTTTATGCCTGGCGGCGGACCGGCCGTGGCGAGAGGCTGCCACCAACAAGAACCGGTAGTGCATACCTGAAGAAAGGATGGCTTGGTAGCGGAGGAGGGACTTGAACCC
>JAEZFJ010000022.1 GCA_023437755.1 Pseudomonadota bacterium | reverse complement strand
GAGACGGCAGTGGAGACCGCCTTGTCCAACGCCGCGATGGGGCTGACCAGGCAGTTCGATGCAGTACACGAGGCCACGAGGCAGGTCCTGGACGAGGCGTTCAGGGACATGGGAAGCGCGCTCGCATCAGTGGTCGCCCATATCCGACGCGAGCTCGAGGAATCCTCGAGCCGGGTCGGCTGAAGGAGTAGGCGATGTCGCTGAGTGCGGTCTTCGGCGCGCAAGGCGCGAGCTCCGATGAATCGGGCCACTGGATGTCGGTGTCGGACCTGATGTCCGGCCTGATGATTGTGTTCCTGTTCATCGCGGTCGTCTTCATGAGGCACGTAGCCGTCGAGCGCGACAAGATCAAGGAGGTCGCGGTCACCTATCAACAGAACCAGACCGAGATCTGGCGGGCCTTGGAGGCGGAGTTCGCCACGGACCTCGAACGCTGGAACGCCCATATCGACGGAAGCACGCTCGAGGTCCGCTTCCAGAACCCCGACGTTCTCTTCGAGACCGGCTCCTCCAGGCTGCGACCGGCCTACCAGATGGTTCTAGCCGACTTCTTCCCGCGCTATCTCGCAGTCCTGGGGCGTTTCAGGGATTCGATCGAGGAGGTGCGAATCGAAGGGCATACCAGCTCGGCCTGGAACAGCGGCACGAACACCGATGTGGCCTACTTCAAGAACATGCGGCTGTCGCAAGAGAGGACGACCGCCACATTGGAGTACATCCAGGCGCTGCCTGAGGTGGCGACCGAGCATGAATGGATCCGGCGGCATGTTTCGGCCATCGGCTACTCGTCGTCACGCGTGGTGGTCAATGCCGGCGGAGCCGAGGACCCGGCGCGGTCGCGCCGGGTGACCTTCCGCGGGGTGACTAATGCCGAAACCCAGATCCGGAGAATCCTGGAGCTGGAGCCCGCCGGATGAGCGCGTTCCGCTCACTCTGGCATGAAGTCCGGGCATTGACCAACCTGACCGTGCCGTTCAGCCCGACGTTCGGACCATTGGCCAATGGCCCGGACATCGACCTCGTCCTTGCGGACGGCCTCGACGTCGCGCTGTCGGACGTGGAAGCCGTCGACGGCCTGCTGGCAGTCAAGGGGCGGCAGATCCTGCTGTACATCCCCGACCAGGGCGGTCGGATCGGTGAGGTCCTGGCCGGGGACCTGGGTGCCGGAAAGAAGGTGCATCTCGCCAACTGCGAAACGCTTGACTACATGCGCGAGTCGGGCCGGTTCGACCGGTACATCGCGACCACCAAGGTCACGGGCCTCTTCCACGTAACTGGGAGTGAATACCGTAGTCGGCGTCGGCTCGAAGGTCATTCCCGCTTGCTCGTGTGCATGCACTGCCTCTCGCAGTTGAACTACAAGGGCGCAAAGTCCTCGTCGCGGATTCGCAGGGCCATCCGCCAGGACTTCGACTTTGCCGAGTACTTCGAGTGCTACAGCACGGTCTTCCCCTTCCGACCGCGGGGGACCGCGGTGCAGCCCGACGCCTACGACTATCCCGCGGACTGGGCGCGGATCTCGGACGGGTATCGCGCTGAGAAGAACTGGACGTGCGAGACGTGCCTGATAGTTCTGTCCGACCACCGGCAGCTCCTTCATACGCATCACCGCAACGGCAACCGCGGCGATTGTGCGAAGGCGAACTTGCAGGCGCTGTGCGCCGACTGCCACCGCCGCCAGCCGTTCCACTCCCGGATGCACATCCTCCATCGTGACATGGCGATCATTGCTCGCAAGCGCCTGGCAATGCGGCAGGAGTTCGCGAGCTGGGAGGTCGCGATCGATCGAACCGATCTGGCCCTGAACGGCGCATTGCAGCTGGCCCGGCAGAATGGCTGGAGCGTTCCACGCCCGGGAGGAGTGCCAGGCGCCGACGATCCAATCGGTGTCCACTGGCCCGACCGACGACTCGCCCTGACCTTGGCGGAGCACGCCTCGACGTCTCCGCACGGCTGGACATCGATGTCGAGCTCGCAGTTCATCGCGCGCTTCGGCTAGGCCGTGTTGCGTTCGAAGGCACCCTTCTCATGGGCGATCCGGTCGATCGACTCCTGCTCGACCAGTTCGTCGGGAAGGACGAGATCGATGCGGTGCTCGCGGAATCGCAGGAAACGATCAAGTCGCTGCTCGGTGCCTTGCGCAGCTGACGACGAGTCTCGAGCGCATGGCGAGGCTCACCAGGTATTGCGCAGTTCCCGAAGCTTGACGAATACCGTCTTCGGATCCGGCTGCTCCGGCAGATCGGGGAACGCCTCGCGCAGGCCCGCGATGACACCGGGGCTGGTCAGGCGCAGGAAGGTGTTGACCTGGTTCTCCTCGCCCAGCGTCGTGACCAGGGCGCTCGCCGGGTCATGTCCCGTCACGGCGGGCAGCATTTCCATGGCGGCAGCATTGCCCGACTCGCGCGCGAGCGTGAACCGCAGGTTGTTCTCGATGTAGTCGTGCCCCGGGTAGACCTGCGTATCCTCGGGCAGCTTCGCCAGCTGCTCGACGAAAGTGGCGTAGAGGTCTTCGGGGTTGCCGCCGTTGTGGCAGTTGCCGGCGCCCGCATTGAACAGCGTGTCGCCGGAGAAAAGCGCCGGCCGCTCGCTGTGGGAGCGCAGGCAGATATGGCACATCGTGTGGCCCGGCGTATCGAGGCATTCGAGCTCGACGGTCCTGCCGACCTTGACCACGTCCCCGGCCTTGACGCCGCGATCGACACCCGCGATGCGCGAGCCGGCGCGATGGTGCGCGATCACCTTGGCCCCTGTCGCCGCGACGACGGCCGCATTGCCGCCGGTGTGGTCATGGTGCTCATGGGTGTTGAGGATCTGCGTGATCTCCCATCCCTTGGCCTTGGCCGCGGCCAGGCACTTCTGGTGGTCCAGGGGGTCGATGGCCAGCGCCTCGCCGCTCTCGGGACAGGCGATCAGGTAGTTGTAGTTGCGGTAGGCGTTGCCGGTCCAGATGCGCTCGACGATCATCGACTCCTCCAGGTATCAAGGATCTCCGCGGGAGCAGGTGCGCAGCCCGCAGCGCCTACAGTAGCAGATCGAGGACGTCGTATCGCCGGTCGGCCGGCGGCGCCCCCGTGGCCGAAACGCCGAAGGCGCTTCGGGGGGGCTCTTCCCTACGGCTTGAGCAGCGCCGCCTCCAGCGTCGGCCGCTTCGCCACCAGCGTCAGGATGTCATAGCTCGCCACCAGCTCGCCCTCCTGGTTGCTGACTTCCACGTCCCAGGCAACCACGCCCTGGCCCTGCCCCTTCTGGTCGGTGCGGCCACGATCGATCTTGCGCTTGCAGGTGAGCCGCGCGCGGATGGTGTCGCCGATGCCGACCGGCTTCAGGAAGCGCAAGGTGTCGAGGCCATAGTTCGCCAGCACCGGCCCCGGCGCCGGCGAGACGAACAGGCCGGCCGCCGCCGACAGGACAAAGTAGCCGTGGGCGATGCGCTTGCCGAACTGGGTCTCCCTCGCGGCGACCTCGTCGAAGTGCATGTAGAAGAAGTCGCCGGAGATGCCGCCGAAGGCGACGATATCGGCTTCGCCCACGGTGCGGCGGTGGGTCAGCAGCGTGTCGCCGACCTGCAGGTCGTCGAACCAGCGGCGAAACGGATGCACCTCGGATTCGCGCAAGGCCGCGCCGCGGATGTATTCGCCGGTCACCGCCGCCAGCATGGTCGGCGACCCCTGCACCGCGGCCCGCTGCAGGTAGTGCTTGACCGCGCGCAGACCGCCCAGCTCCTCGCCACCGCCGGCCCGGCCGGGACCGCCGTGCTTGAGCGGCGGCAGCGGCGAGCCGTGGCCGGTGGATTCCGGCGCCGCCTCGCGATCGAGCACCAGCAACCGACCGTGCAACGCGGCCACCGCCGGTATGACCCGCGCCGCGATGGCGGGGCTGCGGGTGACCAGGGTGCCGACCAGGCTGCCGCGACCGCGGGCGGCGAGCTGCAGCGCCTCGTCGAGGCCGTCGTATGCCATCAGCGTGCTCACCGGGCCGAAGGCCTCGACCTCGTGCACGGCGGCATGCTCCAGCGGCTTGCGGCTCAGCAGCAGGGTCGGCGCGAAGAACGCGCCCTCCGCCACGCCGTCGCCCACCGGCTGGAAGCCGTCACGCTCCCCGTACACCAGCTCGGCGCCTTGCAGCAGCGTCGACACCCGCTCGGCGACATCGCTGCGCTGGCCGTGCGAGGCCAATGCGCCCATGCGCACCTCCTCGCGCGACGGGTCGCCGACAACCGTCCT
>JAEZFJ010000458.1 GCA_023437755.1 Pseudomonadota bacterium | reverse complement strand
GTGGATAACATCCTGTCGGCGAGCGATATCGATGCTGTGGTGATCTGCACGCCGACCGATACTCATGCCGACCTGATCGAGCAGTTCTCCCGGGCCGGCAAGGCCATTTTCTGCGAGAAGCCGATCGACCTCGATGTCGAGCGGGTGAAGGCGTGCCTCAAGGTGGTCGATGCCGAGGGCGCAACGCTGATGGTCGGCTTCAACCGGCGGTTCGATCCGCATTTCGAGGCGGTGAAGGCGGTGGTCGACCGCGGCGAAATCGGTGCGGTGGAGATGGTCACCATTGTGTCGCGCGACCCCGGTGCGCCGCCAGCGGAATATGTCCGCCGCTCGGGCGGCATCTTCCGCGACATGACCATCCACGATTTCGACATCGCCCGATGGCTCCTGGGCGAGGAAATCGAGACCGTTTCCGCCCAGGCGTCGGTGCTGGTCGACCCAGCCATCGGCGAGGCTGGCGACTACGACAGCGCTTCGGTGATGCTTGCCACCGCCTCGGGCAAGCACGCCACTATCTCCAATTCACGTCGCGCGACCTATGGCTATGACCAGCGCATCGAGGTGCATGGCTCGAAGGGCGCCGTTGCCGCCGAGAACCAGCGCCCGGTCTCGATCGAGATCGCCAATGCTGCGGGCTACACAAGGCCGCCGCTGCACGACTTCTTCATGACCCGCTACACCGAGGCCTATGCCCGCGAAATCAGCCGCTTCATCGACTGCGTGAAGGCGAAGTCACCGGCGACGCCCAGCGGCATCGACGGCCTGATCGCGCTGGCGCTGGCGGAAGCTGCCGTCCGCTCGGTGAAGGAGGGCAGGGCGGTGAAGGTGAGCGAAGTTACCGGCCCGCTGGCGGATCGAAGCGTGCTCCAGGGGCGGTAGCGCTGTGAAAGCTCCACAAGGGTTGTCACCCCCCGGCCTCGAGCCGGGGTCAATCTCGATCTCTCAGGATGGGTCCCCGCTTTCGCGGGGATGACAGCCGGCGGGTGTGGATGGCGGCAGGCCGCCGTCAGAGGCCGTTCAAGATCCACTCATGCTCGGGTGCGTTGTGGAACTTCCACACCCGCTTCGGGCCGGCCATGACGTTGAGGTAGTACGACTCGTACCCCGCCGCGGTCGCGACCGGATGGTAGCCGCGCGGGACCAGCACCACGTCGCCGTCCTCCACCGCGATGGCCTCGTCCAGCGAGCGGTCGTCGGTGTAGACGCGCTGGAAGGCGAAGCCCTGAGGCGGATTCAGCCGGTGGTAGTAGGTCTCCTCGAGCAGGCTCTCATTGGGAAGGTCGTCCTGGTCGTGCTTGTGCGGAGGGTAGGACGAAGTGTTGCCCTGCGGCGTGATCACCTCCACCACCAGCAGCGAATGTGCGGCGCCGTCATCCTCGGGCATGATGTTGTAGACGTGGCGGACATTGTGGCCCTTGCCGCGCGTGATCCGTGGGTGGGTGCCGGGCGCGATCACCCTGGCCGGGTGGTTGCCGCCGCCTACGGCGGTGCATTCGGCGAGTTCGAGGTCGGTCGTCGCCTCGGCCCTCCAGCTCGCGCCGGCCGGGACATAGAGTGTGTGGGGTGGACCCTCAAAGGGGCTCATGCGCTCGCCCAGTTCGCCGAAATCCTGACCGTCGACGCTGAAGCGGCCCTTGCCGCTGACGAGCACGAGGCAGAGCTCGCGCTCACCGGTCTCGCCGCCCGTGGTCTCACCGGCTGCGAGCCGGCTTAGCCCGAAGCCAACATAGGTCCAGCGGGCATCGGCAGGGGTGACGTCATGGACCCTGCCGGTCGTCGCTGTCGGCCGGCGGAGGAGGGGGGACTTTCTCATTGGCATGTTCCTCTTTGGGGAAGGCATAGAAGAAGTTTTAGAGCGAATAGGCGAGCGCCGCGCCGACCAGCAGGGCCCAGAACTGGTCCTGGTTCCAGAGCAATTCCCAGGCCAGCCAGACGGCCAGGAAGGCCGTTACGGCAATGCGGCGCCAGAGTGGCCTGAACCAGTTTGCGTCCTGCGGTTTCATGGCCATTGGCGCGATCCTCGAGCTGTTTCCGCGCTCTTAGCACACCCGGTCACCCCTTGGGAAAGCCTGTGGTTTCGACGGCGTAGCCCGCGGCTGTCATCACCCGCATCAACTCGCGGTGGCCGATCTCTGCCATATGCCGGGGTGGCGCCTTTTTCGGGTCTTGCTCGGCCTCGACCACGAACCAGCCTTCATAGCCGTGGTCAGCCAGCCGCTGGACGATGGCGCCAAAATCGAGCGACCCGTCGCCCGGCACGGTGAAGGCGCCGAGCGCCACCGCATCGAGGAAGGATTGGCGCGAGCGGTCGAGGCTGTCGACCACGTTGCGGCGGATGTCCTTTACATGCACGTGGTTGATGCGCCGGTGGTGGTTGTCGATGGCGCGCAGCACGTCACCGCCGGCGAAAGCCAGGTGCCCGGCATCGAGCAGCAGCGGGATGCCGTCGCCGGAATGGCGCATGAAGGCGTCGAGTTCGCCCTCGGTCTCGACCACGGCGGCCATGTGGTGATGATAGGACAGGGGCATGCCCTGCTCGGCGCACCATTCGCCGAACTCGGTCATGCGGCGGGCATAGGTGCGCATTTCGTCGTCGTCGAGCCGCGGCTTGGTGGCAAGCGGCCTGCTGCGATCGCCCTGGATCGAGCGGCCGACTTCGCCATAGACGATGCAGGGCGCGTCGACAGCCTTGAACAGTTCGATCATCGGCAGGATGCGCTCCTTGTTGGCCGCGATCTCCTCGTCGACGATCGTGCCGGAGAACCAGCCGCCGCACAGCGTAACGTCCGCGGCGCGCAGGATCGGCAGCATCACGGCTGGATCGTCGGGGAAGCGCCGGCCCTTCTCCATGCCGGTAAATCCGGCCGAGCGAGACTGGCTCAGGCATTCCTCGAGCGAGACGTCGTCGCTGAGTTCGGGGAGGTCGTCGTTCCACCAGGCGATGGGCGACATGCCGAGTTTGGCTTTCACGTCAGTTCTCCCTTAGCCGCTCGTGCGGCTGCATTATCCAGGCACCCGATGTCACCCCGGCCC
>JAEZFJ010000454.1 GCA_023437755.1 Pseudomonadota bacterium | reverse complement strand
GGCGTGGACAGCAGTGTGTTCCGCGACAGCGACGACCGCATCAGTCCGTTCTGGCTCGAGCGACTCCGGGCCTATCTGGCGGCCGGCCGCGCGGACGATGTTGCCGCCGTCATGGAGCCGCTGCACCTTGCCGACGTCGGCGATGTCATCGAGGCCCTCATTCCCGCCGACCGGCTGGCGCTTGTCCAGCTCCTGGGTGACCGCTTCGACTATTCGGCGCTGACCGAAGTTGACGACAGCATCCGCGCCGAGATCATGGAGGCGTTGCCGAACGCGGAAATCGCTCGCGGCGTCGCCAGTCTCGACAGCGACGATGCCGTGTTCATCCTCGAGGATCTCGAGCAGCAGGACCGGGACGAAGTCCTGGCCAAGCTGCCGACCTTCGAACGGCTGAGCCTCAAGCGCAGCCTCGACTTTCCCGAAGACTCCGCCGGCCGGCGGATGCAGACCGACTTCATTGCCATTCCGCCGTTCTGGACGGTTGGCCAGACCATCGACTACCTGCGCACCGAAACCGACCTGCCGGACGATTTCTATCAGATCTACGTGGTCGATGCGTCCTATCAGGTGCTGGGCACCATAGCGCTCGACAAGTTCCTGCGCTCGCCCCGTGCCACGCGCATCGAAGAACTGATGAATGCCAATTTCGTCACCGTTCACGCCACCGAAGACCAGGAAGAGGCCGCCCGCGATTTCGAGCGCTATGACCTGGTGGAAGTGGGTGTGGTGGACGAGAGTGGGCGCCTGGTGGGCGTTCTGACCATCGACGACATCGTCGATGTGATCCAGGAGGAGGCGGAGGAGGATATTCGTTTCCTCGCCGGTGTCGGTGACGAAGACATTTCCAACAGCACCATCTCCACGGTACGCAGCCGCGCTCCCTGGCTCGCGGTCAACCTCGTCACCGCCGTGGCGGTATCGTATGTTATTGGCTTGTTCGGCGCGACCATCGATCAGATGGTGGCCCTTGCCGTGCTGATGCCGATCGTGGCCTCCATGGGCGGCAATGCCGGCGCCCAAACCATGACGGTGACGGTGCGCGCCCTGGCAATGCGCGAACTTCAGGGCTCTCGCCTGCGGCGCCTGATCACTCGCGAGATGATCGTGGGGCTCGCCAATGGCATCATCTTCGCCATCCTGATCGGCATCGTGACCTGGCTCCGCTTCAGCGACGTCTCGCTCGGGGTCGTCATCGCCCTGGCCATGATCATCAACCTGATCGTTGCCGGTACAGCCGGCATCCTGATCCCGCTGGCGCTCGACAAGTTCAAGGCGGATCCGGCGATCGCCTCGGCGGTGTTCGTCACCACCATCACCGACATTGTGGGTTTCTTTGCCTTCCTCGGTATCGCGGGGCTCTGGTTCGACCTTTTTTGAACGGACTTTCTGCAGCCCCATGGACCTCAGCCTGAAGCCTTTCGCGCGGCGTCCACGGTGTTTGCGGTCTCGGTGTCGGCAGCCTCGCAATGAGGTCCGATCGCGCCCCTGCTAGAGCGCCTCGCCCCAATCCGCCCGGCGAGCCCGCTTATACTCCGCCCCATGCCTCTTGCTCAGCCGCGTCACCGCCGCGGTGCCATCGGCCTGGCAGAGCTTCAGCGCCACCTGTCCGCTTGCCTGTTGCGGCGGCGCGACGACCCGCGCGGTTGGACGTTTTACCGGCTCCCGGGAAACGGCGAGGTAGATGAACTTCTCGTCTTCCCACGGCACTTCGCCGCCCTTGCTCAACCGGTGCATGCGCGAGCGCGCCACGCGCTGGGCGAAGTGGCACCAGTCCGGTGACACCAGCGGGCAGTTCAGGTGGTGAGGGCAGGGCGCCACCATGTTCGCGCCTGCCGCCAGCAATTGCCGTCGCGCAGCAAGGATGCGCTCCCAGCCCGCCGGCGTGCCTGGTTCGACGACCAGCAGCGTGTCCTGGGTCAATGCCCACAGCCGCTCGATCAGTTGCGCCCGCTGCTCCGGCGCGAGTTCATCGAGCACATAGGCCAGGGTGACGAGGTCCGCCTCCTCCAGTTCTGGTAGCCCTGCGGTTACGTCTGCTTCGCGCCAACGCACATGGATCGGTAGCCGCTGGGCCAGTCGTTCGCCCCAGACGCGAATTGCGCCGCTGCCCTCGACCAGCGTGGCCGCCGTAAGCGACGGCCACTTCTCTGCCGCAGCCCACACCGCGGAACCAGGTCCCGAGCCCACATCGATCTGGGTACGGGGCGCGAAGCCCTCGTGCACGTCGCCGAGTTGCGCCAGGGCGGCGGCTATGGCGGCAAACGTCGCCGGGAGCCGCGCTGCCAGGTAAGCCATCGCCGCCAGGTCGTCGCTGATGTGGAACCGCCCGTCTCGCGTCTCGGCTCGATAGCGGGTCGACAGCGCGGCGCCGGCCCGCTGCAGGTCCGCCAGCGCCACACCCTCGAGCGCTTCATCCACCGCTGCTCGCAGAGCTTCAGGCAGTTCCATTGATCACAATTCGCCTCTTTGCGCCTGTGGAGTGTTGCAAGTCGGACGCTTGCAACACATTTGAGGGGCGGTTAACGTTTCGTCTACCGGGTGGGTGCGGCGTAACACCGCCTTAATCCCCGGTGTGAACGGCTGACAAGGAGCGATCAATGCGCAGTCAACCGAAAACCATGCCGTGGCAGGCTATCAAGTGGACTGCGGTCTGCCTGCTCTCCATGGGTCTGGTGTTTTCCGTTGTGGCTGGCGTCTAGACGCTGGAGTTCTTCACAAATCCGCTTTTTCGGAGGGCGCCCGAGCCACTGGGCGCCCTTCGTCTTTCCCTCTCCGGATGATGCTCACGATGAAGCTGTTGATCGGCAATCGCAACTACTCCACCTGGTCGCTCCGGCCATGGCTGGTGCTGCGTCACTTCGAAATCCCCTTCACCGATGAGGTGCTGCCGCTCTCCGGTCCGGGATGGCGCGAGAACCTGGCGGAGCGCTCGCCGACCGGCAAGGTCCCGGTGCTGATCGATGGCGAACTTGTCGTTCCCGAAACCATCGCCATCATCGAGTATCTGGCCGACCGCTACCCCGACAAGGCGATCTGGCCGGTCGACCGCGCCGACCGCGCTCGGGCAAGGGCTGCTGCTGCCGAGATGCATGCGGGTTTTACCGGCCTGCGCACGCACGCCCCCATGAACCTGCGTGCCTCGCACCCCGGCAAGGTCGACCTCGACAGCGTCGCCCGCGACCTCAAGCGCCTGGAAGCACTCTGGGGCGGCATGCTTGACCGCTCCGGCGGCACGTTCCTGTTTGGCGCCTTCACCGCCGCCGATGCCATGTATGCCCCCGTGGCTACCCGCATCCGGACCTATAACCTGCCGGCTACCGATCGCATCGCTGAGTATGTGGAAGCCATCTATGGCCTGCCCGCCTTCCAGGAGTGGCTCGCTGAAGCGCTCAAGGAACCCTGGATCGTCGACGATGATGAGATCGACGTCATTCAGGGTCGGGTGCCCCGCGGGAGCATCGCATGATTCACATGGTCAAGCTGTGCGTCGGTGTTGCCAGCTTCGAGGAACTGGAATGTTACCGCAACGAGCGCGCCCATTGGTGGGGTGCCGATTACGGCGAAGATGTCCACGTCCACCGCACGCGGATGATGCCCAAGCGTCGCGAGGAGATGGAGGGTGTCTCCTCGATCTACTGGGTAATCGCCGGTCAGGTGCTGTGTCGCCAGCCGATTCTTCGGCTGTCGCCCTACACCGATGCCGAAGGCAAGGATTACTGCGACATCATCATGGCGCCGGACCTGATCCGAACCGTCCCCTATCCCAAGCGTCCCTTCCAGGGCTGGCGCTATCTGCGGCCCGAAGATGCTCCGCCCGACGTCGGCGCCAACGAGAACGGCAACTCCCTGGAGATCGCCGCGGACCTCGCCCGCCTGGGTCTTATTTGAATCAAAATGGTGCAGGTCTGGCACGCTCGTTAAGGGGCTGTTAACCACGCCCGTCGTTGCTAGCAGGCACGCGCAGAGCGGTTGATTTGGGGGCATGAATGGCACGCGACGGAGCACAAGTGATCGTCGTCGGAAACGAGAAGGGCGGGTCGGGCAAGTCGACCACGGCCTTCCATCTGGCCGTGTACCTGCTGTACGTGGGCTATCGCGTCGCCACGATCGACGTCGACAGCCGCCAGCAGACCTTCACGCATTACGTCCGCAATCGCCGGTCATTCACCCAGCAACGCGGCCTCAACCTGCCCAATCCGACCCATTTCCATCTGCCGTCCGCCTGGGGTGATTCCATCAAGGAGAACCACCAGGCCGAGTTCGACGTTTTCCGCCGTGCTGTAGGGGAAGTGGAGGACCGCGTCGATTTCCTCGTCATCGACACGCCCGGCTTCGACACCAACCTCACCCGGCTCGCCCATTCCCTGGCCGATACCCTGGTCACCCCGGTCAACGACTCCCTGATCGACCTGAATGTGCTGGCGCGGATCGATACCGATTCCGGCAACCTCATCGAGACCAGCCACTATGCCCGCCTCGTGCAGCGCGCCCGCTCCGAACGCATGGCCGTGGACGGTCAGACCATCGACTGGGTGCTTGTGCGCAACCGTATCTCCATGCTGGGCTCGCGCAATTCACGGCAGGTGCATCAGACGCTGGAGAGCATCGCCACCCGCTTCGGCGCCCGCCAGGCTGACGGCATCGCCGAGCGGGTCATCTTCCGCTCGCTGTTCCAGATGGGACTAACCGTGTTCGACCCGGTGGAAGAAGAGCTCACCGGCGAGGCGCAGTCCACCTCCCACGCCAGCGCTCGCCAGGAATACCGCAACCTGCTGGCCGCCCTGAACCTGCCGCTGGCGCCGCGCGAGCCGATGCGGCTGACCGCCTGAGGCTCAGCGGTCGCCGAAGCTGAGCCGGATCGCCCGACGCCCACCCGGTGCGAAGACCTCGAGATCGATGCTGACCGGCTCCTGAACCATGCGCCGTGTGCGGGCCGAAAGGGCCAGCACCACGCCCAGCAGGTCACCGACGCTGCGCCGTTTGGGCAACATGCGGCTGGTCATTCCGGCAAGGGCGCGGTTGCGCACCGCCATGTTTTCGGAGGCAAGGGCTGACCGGCCGACGAATTGGGCCAGGTCGCTCAGCGCACTGCGTTCGCTCATTGGGCTACTCCAGACACACGCACCAATTTGCACTCACCAGCCGGGGCAGAGGCCTCGGCTGGAAAACCGTCGATCAGCTCTGCATCGCCAGACAGGAGAGGTTCTGCTGCTTGAGCTGGTTGCACATCGCGGTCGCCCCGTCGCGGTCGCCGAAACCGACGAAGCGGGCGCGATAGAAGATCTGTCCGTTCTTTTCGAAGCGCTCCACATGCGAGCGGAAGTCACCGAGCGTGCCGACCTTGCCGGCCGCCTCCGAGAGCATGCCGCGAGCGCTTTCTTCCGACGGACCGGCGCCGATCTGCACCACCCAGCCGGTGATCGGCTCCGCCGCTGCGACGGAGTTCGACACCTGCGGGTCGATCCCGGCGGGAGGCACGAAGTCGAGCGGCGCGGAGGGGGTCGTCTGGCCGAGCGCCGTCGGCGGGGCGCCCAGATTGTAGGATTCGCTAAGCCAGGCACCGATCACGTCCGCTTGCGGATAGAGCGGCTGGGACTGTGTCGGCGCGCCCAGCGTGTTGGCAGCATCAACAGCGGCTTGCTGCACCGGGGCCGGCATCGGCTGCGGAGCAGGAGCGGGAGCAGGCACGGGGGCAGCGGCGGCCACGGCAACCTGAGGCTGCGCCCCACTGGCGGCGACGAGCTGCGCCAGGCGCCAGCCAGGCAGCGGCATGGGCATGACGGGCACGGGCTTGACCACCTGCGCCACTGCGACCTGGATATTGCCCTGACGGCCCGGCACCGGGATCATTGCGGTGCGCTGGTAGTCGCCGCGGTGGCCCTTGGGCAGGTAGGCCGCAACCAGCTGGCGCACCTTCTCGTCGCGGGAGGCCGCCGAGTTGAACCCGAACGCCACCACCACGATGTGCCGGCCGTCCTTGCGGGCCGCGGTCAGCAGGTTCGAGCCGGCAGCGTTGATGTAGCCGGTCTTGATGCCGTCGACGGCGCCCATATAGCCCAGCACCCCGTTGTGATTGCCATAGGTCTTGCGGCCATAGCTGAAGCTGCGGGTCTGGAAGTACTCGTAGTACTGCGGGAATTGCTGGTACACGGCGATGCCGAGGATCGCCTGGTCGCGCACCGTCGTCACCTGGCCGCCATCCGGCAGGCCCGAGGCATTGCGATAGGTGGTGCTGCGCATGCCGAGTGCGCGCGCCGTGGCGGTCATGCGCTCGGCGAACTTGGATTCAGTGCCGGAGATATGCTCGGCGATCACGCGGGCCATGTCGTTGGCCGACAGCGTCACCAGCGACTTGATGGCATTCTCAACCGTGATCTTCGAACCGGCGCGCAGCCCGAGCTTGGTCGGCACGGCTGCCGCCGCGTGGCGCGACACCGTCATCTCGGTGGACAGACGAAGGTTGCCGGCGCTCAGTTCCTGGAACAGGACGTAGAGCGTCATCACCTTGGCGACCGAGGCCGGATAACGTTTGCCGTCGCCATTTTCCTCGTACAGCACCTGGCCCGACTTGGCGTCGACCACGATGCCGGCATAGCGGCGGAGATTCTCGATGGCCGACGCCGGAGCCACTGTGTGGACGCCGACGGCCAGAATGACCATGACTGCGGCAAGTGCGCGAAGAACAACGGCGCGCATGGGGGTTTTCGCCTGGGAAGCCACCCGGTACTCCAACAACTCGCCCGACGCTTCTGCGAAGGGGTACGATACACACACATGGCTGGAGTCCGTGGCTGCCCCCGCTGCCGGCCTCCGCGACCTTTGGTGAGATTATGGGCCGCGCCTTACCATTCCGTAAAATGCGAGCGATTTCGGCGACGGTGTGGAGTGATGGTCACGTTGGGGTGAGGTGCCGGTCAAAACCCGGTGGCAGCAGGAAGTCCGCGAGCATCTGCCGGTCGGCTGCCTCGAAGAAGGCAGCGAGGGCAACATCGAACGCCCGCGGCAGCCGGCAGAACTCCAGCTGCCATGCAGCCCACCAGCGCGAAGTCCGGGTCCGTCGCCCGCAGCACCTCACCCAGTGAGATCGCCGCAGCGGGGCGGCGCCAGCCCGCCGGTGCGGCCGCGGCTTGGCTTCAGCAAGCCGGCAGGGGATGGCACCACGGTGCCATGGCTGGCATGGGCATCTGCCTGCGTGTCACCGCAGATCGGGGGTAACGGAAGGTGGCAACTTCACTCGCCGGCTGATCGCGCACCAACAATGGAGCCGATGCACTCCGACATGATGCGGGGCATGACCGCCGAGGAGTTCGAGACCGCCTTTGTCTGCTCGATGGTCCCGCACCACCAGGGTGCCGTGGAGATGGCCAGGGTGGCGCAGCAATTCAGCACCGACCCCTGGATCCTGATGTTCGCCCAGGAGATCATCAACAGCCAGGAAGTCGAAATCCGCGAGATGCAGGGCTGGCTCTCGCGCCGGGCAGCGGAGTAGGGGCATCCCCCTCCTCATCCCGAAGCCGCATCGCAACCCCACCCGACCCTCGAGGGGGAGGCTAGGCGGGGGCCGAACTCTCGACCTTTCACCCGCTCACTCGGTGTCACCCCCGCCAAACCCGGGGCCCCAACCCTCCCGACA
>JAEZFJ010000441.1 GCA_023437755.1 Pseudomonadota bacterium | reverse complement strand
TCCATGCCCAAGTGCCCCTTTTCACGCATCGCTTTGTTGGCGCCGAAGAAACAGAGCCAGACGAACAGAAGCTGCGCCATGTCCACCGACCAGATCAGAGGATGGCCAAAGAAGCGCATGATGGCGGCGGTGAACACCAGCCCGGTGATGCCGGCGAGCAGCGCAAAGCAAACCGCCAGCTCGAGTTGAGCCAAACGCTTGAGCATGATCGTTTCCACAGTCGTAGTGCGGCGGGCCCAACTGGGCCCGCCATTTGTCGCTATTCGGCGGCGATCGCCTGCAGCGTGTCGCGCAGCTCGCCATAGCCGAGCTTCTCGTAGACGCCGGCGGTCGCTTCCTGGAAGGGCGTGACGTCGATCTCGTTGACGGTCATCCCCGCCTCGACCAGCCGCGCCTCGATTTCCCCCAGCGCATCCTGCGTGCCGTAGGAGGCGATGTCGCCGGCCTTCAGCGCCTCGTCGCGCAGCACCTGCTGCAGCTCTTCGGGCAGGCTGTCGAACCACGGTCCGGAGGTCACGAGGCCGGTGATCAGGTTGATGTGCCCGGTCTTGGTCAGCACCGAGGTGACTTCAAAGAGCTTAGCGCCTTCGCCGGCCGGAAGCTGGGCCTCCACCGAGTCGATGACGTTCTGCTCGAGTGCGGCATAGACTTCCGCGAACGGCATCGGCGTCGGCACCGCGCCCATGGCGCTCACCGTCTCCACCCACACTGGAGCGCCCGGCGTCCGCATGCGGTTGCCGGCGAGATCGGCCGGCGTGTTGACCTCGTTCTTGGTCCACAGGTGCCGTTCGCCCTGCCACCAGTTGAACGACAGGACCTGGTGCCCCGAAGCATCGTGCAGCTTCTGGATCCATTCCTCGAACTGGTCCGACACCACCACCTTGCGAATGCCTTCATATCCGGAGGCGAGGTAGGGCGCCCCGAGCACACCGAACTCATTGACGAATGCGGCGAGCCGTCCACCATCGACGACCACTGCCACCGGTGCGCCGGCACGGGCCTGCTCGAGCACGTCCTCATCGGAACCCAGCTGCGAGTTGGGGAACAGCTTGACCTCGATGGCGCCGTCGGAAGCCGTTGCGACGTTGTCGCGGAAGGCTTCGAGACCTTTGTAGAGCGGGTCGGACGTGGCCAGCGCCGTGTTCACGCTGAGCGTGTATTCGGCGGCAAGCCCGGGTACAGACAAAGAGACAACGATGCCGGCAGTGAGCGCTGCGGCAAGCGGATGCATTTTCATGGTTCCTCCCTGCGGCACGCGCCGCTGTGGACGAAGCTTCTAGGCAACGTCTAGAAAAATGGTAGTATGGTAGTATACTGGAGTCAACGATGACCTCGACCGGACCTTTGCTGGCTAAGCCCTCTCTGATCGAAAAGCCCGCCACGGTCGGCAACCGCGTCTTCGGCATCCTTCGCCAAGCGATCGTGCAGTTGCAGCTCAAGCCGGGCGACCCGCTGTCCGAGGCGGAAATGGCGCGCCAGCTAGGCGTTTCCCGCCAGCCAGTGCGCGAAGCCTTCATCAAGCTCGCTGAAATTGGGCTCGTCGAAATCCGCCCGCAGCGCGGCACCTCGGTGGTGATGATCTCTCTACGCGATGTCGAGAACGCCCGTTTCATCCGCGAAGCGCTCGAAGTGGCAGTGGTGCACCGGGCAAGCGAGGTGATTACCGACGACCACAGGAATCGGATCGAGGCCATTCTTGATGCCCAGCGGGCCGCAAACGCCCGGGGCGATCTCGCCGAGTTCCTGCGCCAGGACGAAGCCTTCCACCAAGCCATCGCCCTGGCCGCCGATTGCGAGAAGGCGTGGCGCCTGCTCGAAAACCTGAAGGCACAGATGGACCGGGTGCGTTACCTGTCGCTCGACGAGGCCACTCCGGTGGAGGTGCTGATTGAGCAGCATGCCAGCATCGCCGACGGCATCTTTGCGGGAGACGCCGAGGCCGCCGAAAACGCCATGAAGGCACACCTGCGGGAAATTCTCACCTCACTGCCCCTGCTGGCGGAGAAGCATCCGGACCTGTTCACTGCCTGAAACCGGCCAGGGCTCAGTTTGCTGCCATGAGGTCGATAGCGTTGACGCTCTCGAGGTAGGCCGGCACCGCGGCGGCTGGCATGGGACGGCCAAACAGGAAACCCTGGCCATACTCGCATCCCAGGGACGCCAGCGTCAGCGCCTCCCGGCTCTCCTCGATACCTTCCGCGACCGTTGTCATGCCCATGGCTTCCGCGAGTCCGATCATTGCGCGCACGATCTCGCCCCGATTTGCAGCGGTGCCGAGCCCGGACACGAAGGAGCGGTCGATCTTGATTTCGTCCACGGGCATGGTCTGGAGGTGCACCAGCGATGCATAGCCGGTGCCAAAATCGTCCAGGGAGATGCTGATCCCGCGCTGCTGCAGACGCGTCAGCGTCTTGCGAACTCTGGCTTCCTGATCGTCGAGCAGGACGCGCTCGGTGATCTCGAGCTTGATCAACTCGGGGGAGATACTCTGCTCGTCGATCAGGAACGCGAGCGTGTCGAAGAAGGCGTGCCCCACCAGATTCTCGGTCGCGAGGTTGAGCGATACCTGCCCGTGCCGCACGCCCTTGCTCTCCCAGCGGGCCATGTCCTCGATCACGACCTGCGCCATACGTATGCCAATCGCATCGGACAACCGGGGATCATCGAGAGCGGCGAGCACCGCTTGCGGTGACAATAGCCCCTGTTCCGGATGGCGGATGCGCAGCAGCGCCTCGAAGCCACGCGGCATACGCGTCTTCAGCGACACCACGGGTTGGTAGTAGGCCTCGATCCACCCTTCCTTGAGAGCGGCTCTGGCCAGGTCCAGCTCGGCCGAACGACGTGAGGTGGCGCTTTGAATGGTGCTGTCGAAGAGCCGCACGGTGCCTTTGCCGGAAGTCTTGGCGGCATAAAGCGCCAGGTCCGCGCGCTTGAACACCGCGTCAGGTTCTTCTCCCGGCGTGCCTATGGCGCAGCCGATGCTCGGACGGCAGGAGCGCGACTTCATGTTCGCCTTCATGCCGGCATCGAGTACCGCTTCTATGGCCCGAGCGCGGTCCAGCAGCGTCTGCTCGTTGAACGTCTGGCTGCAGATGATCGCGAATTCGTCGCCGGCGAGGCGAGCAACGAACTCGCCTGGCGCCGCCACCCGTTGCAACTGACGGCCGAACAGCCGCAGCACCGCATCTCCGGTCAGGTGCCCGAAGCGGTCGTTCACCGTCTTGAAGTCGTCGATGTCGAGAACCATCAGGCCGATGGGCCGCTCGGCCGCGTCCAGGCTACGGCGCAACTCTTCGATGAAGTGGCGCCGGTTCGGCAGGTTGGTCAACTCGTCCTGATAGGCCTGCCTGCGCAACCGCTCATTGGCCAGATAGTGCTCGTGCACATCCTCGACCGTACCGTACCAGCGCAGGACCTCCCTGTTCTGGTTGCGGCGGGGCGAGGCGCGGCCGCGCGACCAGCGATACTGGCCGTCTTTCATGCGCAGGCGGTAAGAGGTGTCGAGCGGCACACCGGTCGACACGGCGATCTGCCACGCTTCGTGGGTACTGGCGACGTCCT
>JAEZFJ010000393.1 GCA_023437755.1 Pseudomonadota bacterium | reverse complement strand
GCCATGGTGGGGCGAGTGCAGGTGAGCCCCGAGGCGCTGGTCGATCAACCGCTGCCGAATACGCAGTGAGGCGGTCACATTTGTGTGCCTCCGCCTCTTGCAGAGGGACGCAGGTGTGACAATTTGTTGGGCATGAACCAGTACCAGACCGCCCTGCCCGACCCTGCCACCGCGCCCGAGCTGTTCGACGGCGTGCTGAGCCGACGCGTGTTTGCCTTCATCGTCGACCTGGTCATTCTGGGAGCGATGGTGCTGGCCTTCAGCCTTGTCGGACTGATCGCCGGCTTCCTTACATTCGGGCTTGCCTGGGCGGCGCTGGTGGTGGTGATCCCGGCCTCGATCGTCGTCTATTACGCGGCAACGCTAGGCTCACCGAAGCGAGCCACCATCGGCATGCAGATGATGGACATCGTGCTCACCCCGACGCGGGGGCAGCCGCTGGACGGCTGGATGGCGGTGATCCATGCCGCAATCTTCTGGGTCACCGTCTGGATCAGTTGGCCGCTGTCGCTCCTGATCGCCCTGTTCACGCCCCGGCGGCAGATGCTGCACGACCTGCTGGTGGGCGGATTGATGGTGCGGCGCTCGCCGATGGTTCGGCACTGGCAGACCGTGAATGCGCGGAGCCAGGGCGCCTATTGAGGCGTTGCTACCGGCCTGGGCGCGGAGTAGAGTCTCCGGAATTGCCTGTATGTGGACCGGATGACCGAGCACACCCCGGAAACAACGCAGTTGTTCCTGACCGCTTCGATGCCGTGCCCCTACCTGCCGGGGCGGCAAGAACGTAAGCTGTTCACGCACCTGACAGGACGGCGCGCTTCCAATCTTCATCATCTGCTGAGCGAGAACGGGTTCCGGCGCAGCCAGAATCTCATCTATCGCCCGGCCTGCGAAGGCTGCTGCGCCTGCCAGTCGGTGCGGATCGTGGCGGGCGAGTTCGAGCCGTCGCGCCGCTTCCGGAGGGTGCTCAAGACCAATGCCGACCTCACCGTCACGGTGCGGCCAACGCAGGTGACCAGCGAGCAGTACGAGCTGTTCCACCGCTATGTCGAAAGCCGCCATGCCGGCGGTGGCATGACGCAGATGAGCTTTCTCGACTATGAGTACATGGTCGAGGACACGCCGGTGCAGTCCGTTCTAGTGGAATACAGGATGGGCGAGGACGGCCCTCTGGTGGCCGTGGCCCTGACCGATGTGATGCCGGACGGGCTGTCCATGGTCTACAGCTTCTATGAGCCGTCGCTGGCCCATCTCAGCCTCGGCACCTTCCTGATCCTCGACCATATCAGCCAGGTGAAGCAGGCGGGGCTGCACTATGTCTATCTCGGCTATTGGGTGAAGGATTCACCCAAGATGGCCTACAAGGCCCAATATCAGCCGCTTGAAGTGCAACGCGGGCCGCTCGGCTGGGTCCGGCTCGATCCGGCTGCCCGCGGAGCCTGAGTCCGGCATGATCGTGAGTTTTGCTGACGTGCCTGGCGCATGAGGCTGGTTTCTGCGCTTGTCCGCGCGGTGCTGGTGCTCGGCGCCTTGGGTGCGGCCGCGCTGGCGATTGTAGGGCTGTTCGGCAGCTTGGTGCCGGAGCTCGATCTGATCAACCACTTCCAGATTTTGCTGCTGCCAGCGACGGTGGTGGGGCTGGTGGTTCTCGCCCTGGCGCTACGCGCACCAGTGCGTAGTGCGGCGCTGGTGTTCGCGATTGCCGGATTGGCTGCATCCGCAAGCATTGTGGTGCCGGAGGCGCTGGCGGCGCGAAGGAACCTGACGCCGGAACCCGCCGAAGGAACAGTGCGGCTGATGACGCACAATCTGTTCGGGATGAACTACGAAATGGAGCGGGTCGTCGCCGCCATCATGGCGGAAGATCCCGATGTGATCGTCTTTCAGGAGTATTTCGGGGAACAGGCGACCGACCTTCACCCACTGCTGCTGGCCAAATACCCCTTCTTCGTGCGCTGCCGCGGTGGCAAGCGTGCCAATCTCGGCCTCTATTCCAGACTGCCCTTCAGCCAACTGGATGAAGACGCCTGCCCGAACGACGCCTACGGCGCGGAGCGGACGGCGCATATCCTAGCCGAGGTCACCCTCGATGGGGATAAGACATTTTTGGTGCTGACAAGCCACATGGACTGGCCCTACCCCGTTGCCCGGCAGCGGGAGCAACTTGAGCATCTGGCGGCGGTGGTCGCCCGGGCCGAGGGGCCGCTGGTGGTGGCGGGCGATTTCAACTCCACGCCGTGGTCTTACGCGTTGCGGCGGTTCGTGGCCGAGACCGGGCTGACGCGGGAGACGCTGAGCCTCTTCACCTTCCCGATGCGGTTCCACTATTTCGGCGCCTGGAGGGACACGCTGCCATTCCTGCCGCTGGACCAGGTGCTGACACGGGGTGTGAACGTGCACAGCGTGGAGACGGGCGGCCGGACGGCGAGCGACCATCTGCCGGTGGTGGTGGAGTTCTCGGTGGAGTGAGGTGGCGCGGTTTCACCGACCTCACGGTTCGACGGGCTCACCATGAGGTCTGGTAGGGCGTGCCACTCCCTTTAGCTGCCCATGTCGAGATCGAACACCATCAGACCGTCGCGGCCACCTTCGAGCGCGGAGACGAGCTTGGCGCCGGCGGCCTTGTGGCCCGGGTCCTCAAGGTAGCGCTGGAGCGCAGCGCGGTCCGCCAGGTCCATGATGAACCCGTCGTCGTAGCCGCGGCTCTTGCCCTCCGGCGAGACGTTGGGGCCGGCGGTGAAGGTGAGCAGACCCTCGATGCGGCCGACCAGGGCAGCGAGACCGGCGTAGATATCCGCCTTTTCGGCAGCAGTGACGTCGGGACGGAACTTGAGAAAGACGCAGTGGCGGATCATGAACCGACGAACTTGTTGTTGCGGGGGAAGCCGGTGGGAGGCTGGCGGCCGGCGGCGGCGCGGTCGCCGAGCCAGTCCGTGAGTTCCTCGGTACGCTTGCTGTAGGTGCGGCCGGAGGAGTCGGTCCAGCTCAGGCCATCGGCAGCGTAGAAGCTCTTGATGTCGGAGATGCCGCCATCCTTGTAGCGCTGGAGGCGCACGCCCTTGCCGCGGCCCATCTCGACCAGTTGCGAGGCCGGGAAGACGAGGAGTTTGCGGTTCTGGCCGATGACGGCGATGCGGTCGCCTTCGAAAGGCACCATCAGCTTGGCCTCGTCCGGCGCGGTGACGTTGAGGATCTGCTTGCCCTTGCGGGTATTGGCGATCAACTCGTCTTCCTTGACGATGAAGCCGTAGCCAGCGGAGGAGGCGACAATGCGCCTGGTGCCCGGGCGATAGACGAACAGGTCGACAATGTCCTGCCCTTCTTCGATGTCCACCATGATACGCACCGGCTCGCCCTGCCCTCGGCCACCCGGCAGCTTGTCCCCGGCGAGGGTGTAGACCTTGCCGCCGGTGGTGAGCATCAGCAGCTTGTCGGTGGTCTCGCACCTGATGGCGAGCTTCAGACGGTCGCCGGCCTTGAACGCCTTGTCGTCGTTGACCTCGATGTTGTGGCCCTTGGGGGCGCGGATCCAACCCTTCTCGGACAGGATGACGGTGATCGGCTCGCGCTCGATGAACGCTTCGGTGACTTCGGCATGGTCGGCGGTCGGGGCTTCGCCGATCAGGGTACGGCGGGCGCCGAGCGGCGTATCGAGGCCGTAGGTCTTCTTCAGCGCCTCGACTTCCTTGCTGATGACGCCCCATTGACGCTTGTCGGAGGCGAGCAGTGTGTTCAGATGCCCCTGCTCGTCGGTGAGGTTCTTGTGCTCGGTGCGAAGCTCGATCTCCTCGAGCTTGCGCAGGGAGCGCAGACGCATGTTGAGGATCGCCTCGGCCTGAACATCGGAGAGGTTGAAGGTGGCGATCAGTGATGCCTTGGCATCGTCCTCCTCGCGGATGATGCGGATCACCTCGTCGAGGTTGAGGTAGGC
>JAEZFJ010000328.1 GCA_023437755.1 Pseudomonadota bacterium | reverse complement strand
CTGCTGCTCGGGGCGCTCGAGACTGTCGGTCGCCGGGCGGAACCGGCGCAGCAGCGCGAACACCGTGATCGCCACCATGCCGAGCACGGTGAT
The DNA here is from genome assembly GCA_023437755.1 of Pseudomonadota bacterium. GTDB lineage: Bacteria > Pseudomonadota > Alphaproteobacteria > Rhizobiales > Devosiaceae > Devosia. Next base: position 11,275 of record JAEZFJ010000328.1, on the reverse strand, counting down.
TTCGCCCAGGGTGTCGAAGCTGCGGAAATCCACCAGCATGACGTTGACCACATTGGTGCCGCCGCCCTGCAGGTACGCATTCTCGAGGAAGAAGCTCGAAATTCCGTCTCCCGGCTGGCTGGTCATCACCGCGTAGCTCATGGTGGCCACGCCCAGTCCTACAACTCCGGCAAGCAGGGCATCACGGAAGCGGCGGAAGCGCACCTGCCAGCTAACGTCCTCCGGCACCGGCAGGCGCTTCGGGAGCCAGCGCAGGCCCAGCAGGATCAGCACCGTCGTGGCAATCTCGGCCAGCAACTGGGTCAGCGCGAGATCTGGGGCCGACAGCCAGGCGAAGGTGATGCAGGTGGCGAGGCCGGCGCCGCCAAGGAGGATCATGGCGGCAAGTCGATGGTACTTCGCCTGCTGGGCCGCGGCCACCGCGCTCAGGGCACCAACGACCCAGAGCAGGGCGAAAACCGGATCGAAATCGCGGGGCAGGGGAAGCTGGCCCAGCCGCGCCCAGCCTGTGCCGACGCCCGCGATGAGCGCGACCAATAGCACCAGGAAGATCTGCGTCTGCAGCTTCCTGGTGCCAAGCGCGGCTGTCAGCCGCACGGCCCACTTGTTGGTGGCGGTGAGCAGGATGCGCTCGAAAATGCGCTGCCCGCGCAGGCGCCGCAGCAGCGGCACGCCGTCCACGTTGCGCAGCCGACGGTAGTAGGAAATGTAGATCAGCGTTCCGCCCGCCATGGCGATCAGGCTCATCACCAGCGGCAGGTTGAAGCCGTGCCAGACCGAGAGGCTGTAATACGGCACATCCGGGCCGAGCACGGCGGTCACGGCTGCAGCAAGATAGGGGCCGATGGCGATGCCGGGGACGATGCCGACTGCGAGGCAGGCGAGCACCAGCAGTTCGATCGGGCGGCGCATCAGCGGCGGCGGTTCGTGGGGAGTGCGATCCAGGTCCGTCGCAGGCGGGCCGAAGAAGACGCCATGCACGAACTTGATCGAGTAGGCGACGCTCAACATGCTCGCGAGGGTCGCCACGATCGGCAGCGACAGATTGACGAACGGATTTGGGTCGAACTCGGCCGTTTCGGTGAAGAACATTTCCTTGGACAGGAAGCCGTTGAGCAACGGCACGCCGGCCATGGCTCCACTGGCGATGATGGCGAGCGTCGAGGTGAAGGGCAGGGCGCGGCGCAGCCCGCTAAGCTTGCGGATGTCGCGGGTGCCGGTCTCGTGGTCGATGATGCCGACCGCCATGAACAGCGACGCCTTGAAGGTGGCGTGATTGGCGATATGAAAGATTGCCGCCACCGCGGCCAGCGGCGTGCCCATGCCGAGCAGGGTGGTGATCAGTCCGAGATGGCTGATGGTCGAATAGGCGAGCAGGCCCTTGAGGTCGCGCTGGAACAGCGAGGTGTAGGCGCCGACCAGCAGCGTGATCAGGCCGGTATAGGTGACCACCCAGAACCACAGGTCGGATTGCGACATCACCGGCCAGAACCGGGCCATGAGGAACACGCCCAGCTTCACCATGGTGGCCGAATGCAGATAGGCCGAAACCGGAGTGGGCGCGGTCATGGCGTTGGGCAGCCAGAACTGGAAGGGGAACTGCGCGCTCTTGGTGAAGGCTGCCGCCAGGAACAGCATCAGCGTGAGGGGGTAAAGCTCATGCTCGACGAGCAGCGAGCCCGAGGCGAGCACGTCGTCGAGCTGGTAGCTGCCCACGATGTGGCCCACCAGCAGCATGGCAAAAAACAGGGATAGTCCACCGGCGCCGGTGACGATCAGGGCCATGCGGGCGCCGTCGCGCGCCTCGCCGCGGTGATACCAATAGCCGATCAGCAGGAAGGATACGAGACTGGTGACCTCCCAGAATATGGTGAGCTGGATGATGTTGCCGGACAGGACCACGCCGACCATCGAGCCCATGAAGGCCAGCAGCAGCGAATAGAGCCGGTGCACCGGATCGCGCGGCGACATATAGTAGCGCTCATAGAGCACCACCAGCAGACCGATGAAGGTAATGAGGATGCAGAACATCCACGCGAGGCCATCCACGCGAAAATCGAGGTTCAGCCCGGCAAGGGGTATCCATTCGATTCCGACCCGCACCACCCTGCCTTCGGCGATCACAGGAAACAGAAGCGCGCTCATGATGAAGCCGACGGCAGCGACACCGCCGGAGACCCATGCTGCCGCGTTCCGCGCGGAGGTGGGCAGCAGGATCACCACGACGCTCGCGGCAAAAGGCAGCGCCCACAGCAGGGTAATGGTCAGTTCGGACATGCGGGCAACCTAAGGAACTCGCTTCTGCTGCACAATGACTTGAGGAGCGACAAGCGGCCCTTAGCGCTGATTTTCAGACCAAAAAAATGTCAGGTTCTCCGATTTCGCCGAAGTGACACCCGGTCTTGCCGCGCTGGTGCACTCAACCCTAAGCTTGCAGCGAATTCGGCCGGTCCGACGACAAAGACAGGTTCAGTCCGAATCGCCGGTGAGGCAAGGAGAGAGCGAATGCGTGAGACAGCCTGGCCCGTCATCCCACCGCGCCGCATCCTGCTGGCAACCGATCTCAGTGCGCAGGCGGACCGGGCCCTCGACCGGGCCGTGCAACTGGCGCAGACATGGAATGCCGAACTCGTGGCGCTCCATGCCATCGAGCAGGCGGATGCCTGGCGCGATCCGGGGCGCATACCGTCCTGGCACAACCCGACGGACCTCGTGAAGCGCATCGAGGACCAACTGCGCGACGACCTTGGTGGAGCTACGTCCCCCCGTATTCGCGTCGTCGAACAGCCTGCCGCAGAAGCCGTTCTGGCCGCTGCGGTGGCGGACCAGTGCGACCTGATCGTGGTCGGCGACGGCCGCCACCGACCGCTGGGCGGGCTCGGCGCCACCCTGAGCGAACTGTTCAGGACCTCACCGGTGTCGGTCCTCGTTGCCAAGCAGCGTGCGCGCAATGCGTACCGGCGGCTCCTGGTCGGCACCGACTTCACCGATGAGGCGCTGATCGGCTTCGAGACGGCGGCGCGGCTGTTTCCGTCGGCCCGTTTTACCCTCATGCATGCCTTCGACCTGCCATACCGCTCGTTGCTTGCGGACACCAATTTGAGCCGTGACTTCCAGTCCATGGAGCGGCAGACCATCGACGAGTTCGTCCGCAAGGCGCAACTGCCGCAAGCGGTCAGCGACACCCTCGAAACGCTGGTCGAGCACGGCCCGCCATCCGAGATGCTCTACCGCTACGCCTGGGACCACCAGGTTGATCTCACCATTATCGGCGCCTATGAGCGCGGCCGGCTCTTCCACGCACTGCTCGGAGGGGAGGGGCCGCGAATTCTGGAGTCCGTCACCAGCGATATCCTGGTGGTGCGGCCGCCCGATAACACGACAGCATGACCCCGAGGTTCTCTTGACCATCGAATCCATCCCCACCGGCATTGCGCCGTCCTCCGCGCCCGTCAGCGACGCCGTGCGCGCGGGCAAGCACCTCTGGCTCGTCGCCATTGCCGAAGACCCCGAGACCGGCGTGATCGTCGATGGAGGCATAGAAGCGCAGACCCGGCGTACGCTCGAAAACCTCGACCTGGCCGTTCGTGCCGCCGGCGGCACCCTCGCCAATATCGTGCAGGTGCAGGTGTTTCTGGTCGACAGCGCCGACGCCGCCGGGATGAACGCCGTCTATCGCGAGTTCTTCACCGCGCCTTATCCGGTGCGGGCAACCGTGGTGGTCAAGGAATTGCTGGCTGCCGGCCTGCGGGTAGAAATGCTGGCGACGGCGGTGCTCGACTGATGCTGCTCAAGCGCGACCTCGTCGAAGACATCCGCGCCGGCAAGGTGGACCTGATCTTCCGCCGCTGGAGTCGCCCCACGGTGAAGGCCGGCGGTACGTTGAAGACCAGGCTGGGCACCCTCGCCATCAAGGCGATCGACGACCTCAGACCCGAAGATGTCACGCCGGAAGAGGCGCGGCGGGCCGGTTTCGCTGATCTCGATGACTTTTACCGCTGGCTGGACACCATGAAACCGGGGCACCTGTTTCAGCGCATCACAGTCTCCTGGCTCGCTGACGCCGAATAGCTACTCGGCCGGTTCGGCCTGCTTCACCGCGAATTCGACCACGCCCCTGCGGGTGGCGACGAGCCCGATGCGGCCGTGCTTGATGTCGAGGGCCTTTTCGCCGAACAGCTTCCGCCGCCAGCCGCGCATTGCCGGCACGTCGGCATCGTCGTCGAGCACGATGGCGTCGATGTCGTCAGAGGTGGCGACGATCCGCGCTGCCACTCCGTGCTGCTCGGAGACCGATTTCAGCAGCACGCGCAGCAGGTCGCCGACAGCGCCTTTGGGGGAGGGGCCGCGATAGCGCTCAGGGGTCGGTGGCAGCGCCGACTTCGGCAGGGCCTCCACCTCCCTGAGCAGCGTCTTGATCTCGGCAGCCGCCGAACTGCGGCCATAGCCGCGCGGCACTGCCCGCAGCTTCTCGAACGCATCGGGCGTCAGTGGCCGCTGCTGCGCCAGCTCGAACAACACGTCGTCCTTGAGGATGCGGCTGCGCGGCTGGTCCGTTTCCTGCGCCTTGCGCTCGCGCCACTCGGCGAGCCTTTGCAGGGCGGCCAGGTCGCGCGGCCGGTTGACCTTCATCTTGAGCCGCTCCCAGGCGCGCTCCGGACGGATCACATAGGTGTCGATATTGCGCAGGATGCCGAGCTCGTCCTCGACCCAGTCCCATCGCCTGGTGCGATCCACCTGCTCCCGAAGTTCGCGATAGATGTCCCGAAGGTGGGTGACGTCGGCGATGGCGTAGAGCCGCTGCTTCTCCGAAAGCGGCCGCGCCGACCAGTCGGTGAAGCGGCTCGACTTGTCGAGTTCTACCTTGACGATCGAGCGCACCAGATTGTCGTAGGAGATGCTGTCGCCGAACCCGCAGACGCTGGCCGCGATCTGGGTGTCGAAGATGTTGTGCGGCACCTCGCCGGTCAGCTTGACGAAAATTTCGATGTCCTGACGGGCGGCGTGGAACACCTTGGTAACGGCGGGGTTCGCGAGCAGGGCAAAGAACGGCGCGAGGTCCAGCCCCGGCGCCAGCGGATCGATCAGCACCGCCTCGTCGTCCGTCGCCGCCTGAATGCGGCATAGCTTCGGCCAGTAGGTCGTCTCTCGCAGAAATTCGGTTTCGACGGTGACGAAGTCAAACTTCTGTGCGCGCTCGCAGAAATCCGCGAGCACGTTCGTAGTGGTGATCAGATCCATACTGCGGTCCGTCAAACTTCCGTCTCAAAAAAGCCGGTATTCTTCCTAGCAGGGTCACGCCCCGGGCTCCACCGATTTTCCGGCTGCCGTCGGGCGGTCGCTCCAATGCCGTTGAAGGACTGCCGCGCCTTGACAAGGCAGGGGCTGCATGTGCTTTACCCGCGCCAGATTCCGCTGTTCTCCAGAGTATGCCATGACCCTCCACCGCTATCGCTCGCACACCTGTGGCGCGTTGACCGACGCCGATGCGGGTCAGACCGTGCGTCTCAGCGGCTGGGCCCACCGCATCCGCGACCACGGCGGGCTGTTGTTCATCGACCTGCGCGACCACTATGGCGTCACTCAGTGCGTGATCGATCCGGACTCCCCGGCTTTTGCCGAGGCGGAAAAAGTGCGGTCCGAGTGGGTCCTGCGCATCGACGGCGAGGTCAAGCTGCGCGACCCGGCGGCGATCAACCCCAACATCGCCACCGGGAAGGTGGAGGTGTTCATCCGCGAACTGGAAGTGCTGTCGGCCGCGAAAGAGCTGCCGCTGCCGGTGTTCGGCGACCAGGAATATCCGGAAGACATTCGCCTGCGTTACCGCTTCCTCGACCTGCGTCGTGAGAAGCTCCACGCCAACATCGTCAAGCGCACGCAGATCATTTCCGCCATGCGCACCGGCATGGGTGGGGCCGGCTTCACCGAATTCTCGACCCCCATCCTCACCGCCTCCTCGCCTGAGGGCGCGCGCGACTTCCTGGTGCCGAGCCGCATCCATCCCGGCAAGTTCTTCGCCCTGCCGCAGGCGCCGCAGCAGTACAAGCAGTTGCTGATGGTGGCCGGCTTCGACCGCTACTTCCAGGTGGCACCGTGCTTCCGCGACGAGGATCCGCGCGCCGACCGTCTGCCGGGCGAGTTCTACCAGCTCGACCTCGAAATGAGCTTCGTCACCCAGGAAGACGTCTGGAACACCGTCGAGCCGGTGATGACGCGCGTGTTCGAGGAGTTTGCCGATGGCAAGCGCGTCACCCGCAACTGGCCGCGCATTCCCTACGACACCGCCATCCGCAAATACGGCTCGGACAAGCCGGACCTCCGCAACCCGATCGAAATCCAGGGCGTGACCGAGCACTTCGCCGGTTCGGGCTTCAAGGTTTTCGCCAACCAGATAGAGGCCGATCCGAAAGTGGAAGTCTGGGCCATCCCGGCCAAGAACAAGGCCGGTGCCGAGCCGATCGGCCGTGCCTTCTGCGATCGCATGAATGCCTGGGCCCAGGGTGAAGGCCAGCCGGGCCTCGGCTATATCTTCTTCAAGGACGGGGCCGGTTCCGGTCCGATTGCGAAGAACATCGGTGAAGAGCGCACAGCCGCGCTCAAGGCCCAACTCGGCCTCGAAGATGGCGACGCCGTCTTCTTCGTCGCTGGACGGCCTGAGAAGTTCTACAAGTTCGCCGGCGAGGCCCGCACCAAGGTCGGCACCGATCTCGGCGTGGTGGACACCGAGCAGTTTGCGCTCTGCTGGATCGTCGACTTCCCGTTCTACGAGTGGAGCGAGGAAGAAAAGCGCATCGACTTCGCGCACAACCCCTTCTCGATGCCGCAGGGCGGTCTCGAGGCGCTGAACTCTGCCGATCCGCTTTCGCTCAAGGCCTACCAGTACGACGCGGTCTGCAACGGCTACGAAATCGCCTCCGGGGCGATCCGTAACCAGGAGCCAGAGACCATGGTCAAGGCGTTCGAGCTCACCGGCAAGTCGCGCGAGGAAGTGGAAGAGCAGTTCGGCGGTCTCTACCGGGCCTTCCAGTATGGCGCTCCGCCGCATGGTGGCGCCGCCTTCGGTATCGACCGCATCGTCATGCTGCTGTGCGGCGTGCAGAACCTGCGCGAGATCACGGCCTTCCCGATGAACCAGCAGGCCGAGGATCTGCTGATGGGCGCGCCCAGCCCGGCAGACAACAAGCAGCTTCGCGAACTGAGCATCCGCCTGAACGTTCAGTAGCCGCTCACCGGCGGTTAACCAGGCTTAATGCTGCGTTAACATCGCACTGCTACCGCTGAGGTACCTGGTGGTCCTCGTCGGATTCGCACTGTGCGGTCGCGCTATTCAAATGTCCTGATGCTGATCGGCGCGATCCTCGCATTCGTGCCGATCCTTGCGGTCGACTACCTGCTCGACTCCTATGTCCGCGTCAGGGAAAAAGCGACGTCGCAGCTCTACAGCACGGCCCTTGCCTCGCAGATAGAAGCTGCAGTGCAGGAGTCGGTCACCACCCTCCGGACCGTTCTTGCCGACAGTCCCTCCCTCTGCACTCCGACCTTCCTCGCCAACGCTCAGGCGGCGATGGAATCCAGCCTCAACGTCAAGCAGGTGCTGGTCGAGAATGCCGACGGGGTGCAGTACTGCGATGCCCTCGGACGCCTGGTCCGGTACTCGCCCTTGTCGGAAGATCTGCCGATTCCGGGCCAGACCGAGACCGTGGCAGTGGTGGTGCTGGGGAGCCTCGACATCCCGGCTCTCAAGATCACGCAGGCATTCGGCACCAGCCGGACCGTGTCGGTATTTCTCCCGCTGCTGGGGCAGGGGATCGACGCCATTTCGCAGGGCATGCGCAGCGGCGGCATGCTGCGGGTCGTTCTCGCCAATGGCGATCCGGTGTTGAGCGTCGGGGACGCCGAAGCCTTCGACCGGCGGGCCAGCAGTTCCGAGTTCGTACATGGACAGGCATTCGCCGGGGAACTGCCGCTCAAGGTGGAATATGCGGCCCCCTTTGCCATGACTCGCTCCGACTATGTCGATCTCGATGTCGGTTTCACCGTTGTCGCCTGCCTGATGAGTGGCGCCTTTCTCATGCTGGCACTGCAATATGTCCGTCGGTCACGCGTGCCGGCATTTGATCTGGAGCGCGCCGTCGCTCGCGGCGAGATCAAGCCTTACTATCAGCCGGTGATCAACCTGCGCACAGGAGTACTCGAGGGCTGCGAGGTGCTGTGCCGCTGGGAGAAGAAGAACGGCAAGGTCGTGCCGCCCGGCGCCTTTATCGACTATGCCGAGGTGACGGGCCTCGCCATCCCGATGACGCTGTCGCTGATGCAGCAGGTGAAATACGACCTCGGCGATCTGGCGCAGATGATGCCGGACCTCAAGATCTCCATCAATCTGTTTGAAGGCCATTTCCGCGACGGCAGCATCGTTGACGACGTACAGGCGATCTTCGGCAACTCCGCCATCAGCTACCGCCAACTGGTGTTCGAGATCACCGAGCGTTACCCGCTCGGGAACTCCGCCGTGGCGCTGAGTGTGATCTCGGGGCTTCACGCGCTCGGGGCGAGAGTGGCGCTCGACGATGCCGGCACCGGGCACTCCAACCTTGCCTATATCGGCACGCTCGGCTGCGACATCATCAAGATCGACCGCATCTTCATCGACATGATCAAGCCGGGCACGACGCAGGTTCCTGTGCTCGACGGCCTCATCGCCATGGCTAAGGATCTCAACTGCGAGATCGTGGCTGAAGGGGTGGAGACGGAGGAGCAGGCGCTCTATCTGCGGGCTCACGGAGTGCTTCAGGCGCAGGGCTTCATCTTCGCGCCGGCTCTGAAGATCGGTGCGTTCCGCGAACTGGCGACCGCCCTGCACACCACCATTGCCCCGCGGGCCCGCATCAACGAGATCGTTGAGGCCGCCGCTGCGTGAGTTCGGCGCAATCGGGCAAGTTTGCCTTTTCATCGGCGCCGTTTGATGGCACCAACGCCATGTCTGTGTTGCCGCAACGCAGCGCAGGCAAGGGAGATAATGCGTGAGCACCGACGTCAACGAGCAGCGCAAGGCCTTGCGCGAAGCGGCCCTGCATTTCCATGAATACCCCAAGCCGGGCAAGCTCGAGATCCAGCCGACCAAGCCGCTGGGCAACCAGCGCGACCTGGCCCTGGCCTACTCGCCCGGCGTGGCCGCTCCCTGCGAGGAGATCGCCGCCGATCCGGATACGGTGGCGCGCTACACGTCGCGCCAGAACCTGGTGGCCGTGATCTCCAACGGCACCGCGGTGCTGGGGCTGGGCAATATCGGGGCGCTCGCTTCCAAGCCAGTGATGGAAGGCAAGGCGGTTCTGTTCAAGAAATTCGCGGGAATCGACGTGTTCGACCTCGAGATCGACGAGATTGATCCTGCCCGCTTTGTCGAGGCAGTGGCGCCGTTGTGGCCTACCTTTGGCGGCATCAACCTGGAGGATATCCGCGCCCCGGACTGCTTCGCCATCGAAGAAGCATTGCGCGAGCGCATGCCTATTCCCGTTTTCCACGACGACCAGCACGGCACCGCAATCATTGTCGGCGCCGCCGTACTCAACGGTCTCGAACTGGCCGGCAAGCGTATCGAGGACGTGAAGATCTGCACCTCGGGGGCAGGGGCCGCGGCCATTGCCTGCCTCAACGTCCTGGTCGCTCTCGGCGCCCGGCACGAGAACATCTGGGTCGCCGACAAGGACGGACTCGTCACCCACAAGCGCAACGACGTCAATGACAAGTGGCGGGGCCAGTTCCGCCGCGAAAGTGATGCCACCACCCTCGCGGAGGTGATCGACGACGCCGACGTCTTCCTCGGCCTTTCCGCCGCCGGTGCGCTGACACCCGAAATGCTGCAGCGCATGGGGCCTCGCCCGCTCATCCTGGCGCTGGCCAATCCCAATCCGGAGATCATGCCGGAGGTGGCGCGCGAGATCCGGCCTGATGCCATGGTCTGCACTGGCCGCTCGGATTATCCGAACCAAGTCAACAATGTCCTCTGCTTTCCCTTCATCTTCCGCGGTGCGCTCGACGTTGCGGCCACCACAATCAACGAGGAGATGAAGCTTGCCGCGGTCCGCGCCATCGCCAAGCTCGCGCACGATCCCGGGCTCGAGGTCTCCGCATCCGGGGCCCCGACGGTGTTCGGGCCAGAGCACATCATTCCCAATCCGTTCGACCAGCGGCTGATCCTGCGGATCGCCCCTGCCGTGGCTCGCGCGGCGGTGGAGAGCGGTGTCGCCAAGCAACCGATCACCGATTGGGAGGCCTACCACCACAGCCTCAATCGCTTCGTTTTCCGATCGGGGCTGGTGATGAAGCCGATTATCGACCGGGCTCAGGGGCGCAATCAGCGCATCGCCTTTGCCGACGGGGAGGAGGAGCGCGTGCTCCGCGCCACGCAGGTGCTGCTGGAGGAACGCATCGCCCGACCGATCCTTATCGGGCGTCCGTCGGTGATCGAAGCCCGCATCGAGCGCTTTGGACTCCATCTGCGCCCCGGCACGGATTTCGAGGTTATCAACCCCGAGGACGATCCGCGCTACCGCGCCTACGTCCCCCTGTTCCACTCGCTGGTCGGCCGCAGCGGCGTTACGCCAGAGACGGCCCGGACCATCGTGCGTACCAATACCACGGTCATCGGCGCACTGGCGGTGAAACGGGGTGAGGCCGACGCCCTGATTTGCGGCCTTCAGGGGCGCTATATCCGCCATGTGCGCGACATTCGTTCGGTGATCGGCCTGCAGGATGGGGTGCAGGAGGTTTCCGCTCTGTCGATGCTGATCATGCCGCGCGGCGTGTTCTTCCTCGCCGACACCTATGTCCACATCGACCCCTCCGCCGATGCCCTGGTCGGGATTGCGCTCCAAGCACGCGATCACCTCAAACGCTTCAATATCGAGGCGCGCATCGCCCTGTTGAGCTATTCCAACTTCGGCTCGCGCGACGGCCAGAGCGCCGAGAAGATGCGTGAGGTCTATCAGCGGCTGAAGGCCATCGACTCCGACATGATCGTTGAGGGCGAAATGCAGGGTGACCTCGCCCTCAGCAGCGAACTGCGAGAGCGCTATATCCCCGACACGGTGCTGCGTGGCGAAGCCAATTTGCTGCTGTTCCCGAACCTCGACGCTGCCAATCTGTCGATGACGCTGCTCAAGGAAATGAACCACGCGCTTTCGGTGGGTCCGATCCTGATGGGCACAAAGTCGCCGGCGCACATCCTGGCGCCGTCCAGCACCAGTCGCGGCATCGTCAACATGGCAGCCATTGC
>JAEZFJ010000319.1 GCA_023437755.1 Pseudomonadota bacterium | reverse complement strand
ACCGAGGACCGTGCGGTGATGCACATGGCCCTACGCTACCAGGGCGACAAGCCGGTGACTGTCGATGGCAGCGATGTGATGCCCGACGTGCGCGCGGTGCTCGCTGCCATCGGCAATTACAGCGACGCCGTTCGGTCAGGGCAGATCCTTGGGCACGACGGCGAGCAGTTCACCGACATCGTCAATATCGGCATCGGCGGCTCGGATCTCGGCCCTGTGATGGTGACCCTGGCGCTCGAGCCCTACACCCGTCCGGACCTGCGCGCGCACTACGTGTCCAACGTCGATGGCGCACACATCCACGACATCCTCAAGCGTCTCGACCCCAAGCGCACGCTGTTCATCGTCGCCTCCAAGACCTTCACCACCGACGAGACCATGACCAACGCCCATTCGGCGCGGAAGTGGCTCTCCGATGCGATCGGCGAGGAGGCGGTGCCGAGCCATTTCGCCGCCGTGTCGACCAACATCGCGGCCTGCGCCGCGTTCGGCATCCGCGAAGACCGCATCTTCGGCTTCTGGGACTGGGTCGGCGGCCGCTACTCCGTCTGGTCCGCCATCGGCCTGCCGGTGGCCCTCGCCGTGGGCTACGACAATTTCGCCGCCTTCCTGCGCGGTGCAGATGCCATGGACCGGCACTTCCTCGAGACCCCGCTGGAAGAGAACCTGCCGGTGATCATGGCGCTGCTCGGCGTCTGGTACCGCAATGCCTGGGGGTTCTCGACCCATGCTGTGCTGCCCTATGACCAGCGCCTCAGCCGCTTCCCGGCCTACCTGCAGCAGCAGGACATGGAGTCGAACGGCAAGTCCGTGACGCTCGGCGGCAAGAAGGTCGAGTGGTCGACCGGCCCTATCGTCTGGGGCGAGCCCGGCACCAACGGCCAGCATGCCTTCTACCAGCTCATCCACCAGGGCACCGACGTCATTCCCTGCGATTTCCTGATCGCGGCGCGCCCGCACGAGAACCTGCCGCCGCACCACGACAAGCTGGTCGCCAACGTCCTTGCCCAGTCCGAGGCGCTGATGCTGGGCAAGACCAAGGCCGAGGTGGTGGAGGAACTCAAGGCGCAGGGCCTCGGCAAGGACGAGATCAAGGAACTGGCGCCGCACAAGGTGTTCCCCGGCAACCGTCCCTCGAACACCCTGTTCTACCCGCAGCTCACGCCGGAGACGCTGGGCTCGCTGGTAGCGCTCTACGAACACAAGGTCTTCGTCCAGGGCGTGGTCTGGAATGTGAACTCCTACGACCAGTGGGGGGTGGAGCTCGGCAAGCAGCTCGCCAAGGCGCTGCTGCCCAAGGTTCAGGGCGAGGCGGGTGCCGAGGGCCACGACAGCTCCACCCAGGGGCTGGTCGGCTATTATCTCGCCAACAAGGGACCGGCCGCGTGACCATCACCACCGAGGAACAGCTCGAAAGGCTCAAGGCCATCGGCCGCATCTGCGCCATTACGCGCGATGCCATGGCCGAGGCCATGCGCCCGGGCATGACCACGGCGGAGCTCGATGACCTCGGCCGCGTCCTGCTCGAGCAGCACGGCGCCCGCTCGGCCCCGATCCTCACCTATGACTTTCCCGGCCACACCTGCATCTCGGTCAACGAGGAAATCGCTCACGGCATTCCCGGTGACCGGGTGCTCGAAGCGGGCGATCTCGTCAACATCGATGTGTCCGCCGAGAAGGACGGCGTCTTCGCCGATACCGGCGCCTCTTTCGTGCTGGGCGGTGGCGACGGGCGGCTGGAAGCGCTCTGCCGTGACGGCAAGAAGGCGATGTGGGCCGGCATCCGCGCGGTGAAAGCGGACGCACCGTTCGCCGATATCGGCAACGCCATCGGCAAGGTGGCCAAGAAGGGTGGCTACACGCTGATCCGCAACCTTGCCAGCCACGGTGTCGGCGACAGCCTGCACGACGAGCCCGGGGAGATCCCCACCTGGCCGGATCGCTCCGAGCGTCGACGCATGGGCAACGGGCTGGTCTTCACCATCGAGCCGTTCCTGTCGATGGGCGGCCGCATGGCCGACCAGAAGTCGGAAGACGACGAGTGGACGCTGGTCAGCCGTCCGCCGGCACCATGCGTGCAGTACGAGCACACGGTGGTGGCGACGCCACGCGGTGCCGTGGTGGTGACGCTGGCGGCCGCCTAGAGCCAGACCAGCAGCACCGGACCGAGCAGGATCGCCGCCACGCCCACCACGAAGCGGAGATTGCCGAGTTGGCGCAGGCTGCCGACGCTGAGCCAGGTGGACAGCAGGAAGAAGCCCGCCAGGGCAATCAGGGCCGGTGCCAGCGCGTTCAGCACGATCGGGGTGCTTTCGTTGAGCTGCAGGTAGATCATGTGCCCGCCGGCAAAGCCGATCAGGGCGATGATCACCACCGCCACGGCCTTGGCTGCGATCAGCAGCGCACTGTCCACCGTGTGGCTCGCGAACAGCAGCGCGATGCCGGTGGCGGTGACGTGGACGGCGGCGAGGGTCGGAAACACACGGCTGTCGACCAGCACCGGCACCAGCTCGGGCGGTGCCTGCAGCGGTAGCGCGCCGATCATCGGCAGGTTGGCGCCATACTGTGCCAACAGGAAAATCACGTAGAGCATGACAAGCGTGCCGCCGGCGAACACCAGCGCCGTCGCCACCAGCACCTTCAGCAGGTCGATCGTATCCTGTGACACAGGCCTCACGCCCCCGTACGCCGGCTATCCTGCAGCTCTTATGGCCGCGGCGCAGCGATTCTCCTAGCGCAGGGCGCCCCGGACGCTCGAGCGCGGCTGCTGACCGAGGCCGATGCCGCGGCGCACGCGAACAGGCTTGCGAAACTCTTCGGAGAGTTCGCCGGCGTCAGCGCGGTAGTCGAGATCGGCATAGGGATCGGGGTCGTGACAGGTTTGCGGCATGGAACTGGGGCAAGTGGCAAACGCTGCGTATCGGCGATTGCCCGCCATGCCGTCAAGCAAACGCGGCCAGGCAGCAGCCTTGCTTTTTCAGGGCGGAACCAGATGTCGAAGAGTGAGTGGTACGCCGGGCGGGGGTCGAACCCGCGACCATTCGATTAAAAGTCGAATGCTCTACCACTGAGCTACCGGCGCCTGTGTCCGACGCCTTGGCGTCGCGGCGGAACATATCTTCTCCAACGCCGGTCGAGTCAACCGCTATAGAGCCAGTTCACTCCACTGCGAGCGGCACGCCGTCATATGGCTGGGGCGCACAGGCAATGGCGACGCGCTCCAGTCGCTGGCACAGCGCGGACGCCTCGCCGAGTTCGGCGATGGGCCCGACGACGATGCGCTGACGCTCGCCATCCCCCGCCAGAACAGGAGAGAGGCCGAACAGGACCGGCCCCAGCTTCAGCGTCAGGTCTTCCCACGTCGCCGCAGCCTCCTCGGCGGCCACCGACGGACCGATGGCAACGCCGTGGGGACGCGCGTTGGGCGGGGCGAGTGCTGCAACCTCGGCCGCCGGTGGGGGCAAGGGCTGCGCGTCACGCGGGGACGCCTCGGCCATGGGCCTCTGGCGCACCACTACGGTGCCGCCTTCGGCCGGGTACACGGTGGCGGGCTCCTGGTTGATCGCTGCGGTGACGTTGCTGCGGTCGATGAGGACGCTGTCCGGCACCACCTCGAGCAGCTTCGGCATGCTGACTTCAAGGGCACCGACGCGACGGAGCACCT
>JAEZFJ010000250.1 GCA_023437755.1 Pseudomonadota bacterium | reverse complement strand
GTGGTGGTGGGGTCGAGAATGGCGATCTCGGCCACAGGCTGGGTGGCGGCCAGCGCCGGCTCCAGCCGCGCATGGAGGTCAAAGCTCTCGGCCACCGGCTCGATCCAGCGCGCATCCGGCACGACGCCGTTGAACTTGGTGAACCACGGCAAGAGACCCTGCGTGGTGCCGCTATCCATCCAGGCGCGGATTTCCGGGCCGGTGGTCACCGCATCCTTCCAGCGATAGGCGTCTTCCGGCCCGATCGAGGTGATGAGGATCGCCGGGCGGTCCTGGAAGGTGGCGCGCATGCGCTTGCCGTTGCGGCCGCTCTTCCACACCGGCTCGGTGCCGTGCCGCCCCTGGTCGTCGACGCAGAGGAACGGGCAGTATTTCTCGATCATGTCGAGGTCGAACTCCATCAGCGAGACGGAGCCCATGTTGGGGATGAAGCTGGTGTGCGGCTTGATGGCCTTCATCACTTGGTCCCACTCCACCACCAGGCGGCTGAGCTTGGTGCGGCGCCAGGCGCCCCAGGCCAGCCACGCCGGATCCTCGAGGCTGTTGGTCAGCGGCAGCTCGTGGCCGGAGGCGGCGTTGAAGTCCGTGCGGCAGGCGTCGCAATAGCAGACGCCGTGCCCCTGCCAGCGATTGGCGAAGATCGCGTCGATGTCGTAGTTGGCGGTGAGCTCGCGCAGCACCTCGGGCATGAAGCGGAAGTTGTAGTCCGAATAGGCGCAGGTGACCCACACATCGGGATAGGCCCAGTGGCGCATGCGGTTGCCGTCGCGATCCACCATCACCCATTCGGGGTGCGCATCGGCGGCATCCTGGTGGATGGCGTGCGGATCGACGCGGGCCATCACGTGCATGTGGAGGCTGCGGGCACCCTCCACCAGCGTGCCGAACGGGTCGCTGTCGCCGATGAACTTGCTGACATAGTGCAGCGGCACCTTGCTGGGATAATAGGCCACGTAGCCGCCGGCGCTGATGCAGGTGGCGTTGGACTGGGTGCGCTTGAAGATCTCGATCCATTCATTGGCGTCGAACTTGACCGGATCGTCCTCGGCCAGGGTGAGCTGGGTCCAGCGCGTGGCGGAGCGGTACCAGTCCGGGGTGCGCAGGCGAGCGGAGGATGAAGGGGCAGCGTCGAGCATCATGGGCCTTCAAGGTACGAGTTGGGGGTGACGCCGGCCCGTAGGCCGGCATCTTTGGGAGGCTCAGGAAAAGGGAGGCGGTCAGGCCTTGAAGAACTGCTCCGGACGGGCCGGGCCAGGCGTCGGCCAGCCGAATGAGTTCGGCATGGTGTCCATCAGGTTGACCACGTCGTTCTTGACGATGCCGTAGCCGTCGGGCGGCCAGCTGACGCCGAAGGTGAAGAACAGGTCCGCCGCGTTCTGCAGGATCTGCGCCATGATCTCGTTCTGCTTGGCCGCATCACCGGTGCCGTTGAGCTCGCGATAGAGATCCTGCTGCGCCTTGACCGCTTCCGGCGGTTCGATGGCAGCCTCGTTGTCCGGCTGGGTGTAGTAGAGCGACCAGCCCGGAGCGTAGAAGCAGTTGCTGTTGGTCGGCACGTAGAACCGGGCATCGAGCATGGCAGCCAGGCCGGAATTGGCGCCGAACTGGTGAGCGGTGGCGTCGTATTCGCGCCCGCGCCGCACGCGTTCCTCCCACAGGGACCGGTCCATGGTGCGCATCTGCACATCGAGCCCGACCTGCTGGAACATCGGAATGGCCAGTTCGAACATGTCGAGGAAGGTCGTGCGGCTCTGGTCGATCTCGAAGATGATCGTCACCCGCCGGCCCTCGCTGTCGAGGCGGTAACCCTCGCCGTCGCGCTCGGGAATGATCGCGTCGAGCATCTCGTTGGCGCGGGCCGGGTCGAACTCGGTGAACTGCTTGGCGAGCTGCTCATTGTAAAGCGGGTCGCCCTCGACGATGGACGGCTGAGCCGGGGTGCCCTGGCCGATGAACACGGCATCGATCAGCGCCTGGCGATCCACCGCCAGTGACATGGCGTGGCGGAAATCGAGGTTGTTGAACAGCTCGCGCTTGGTGGCGTCGAGATGGTTGAGGTTGAGCTGGAACGCCATGACGTTCGCAGCCGTCTCCTTGAGCGTGTAGAAGTGGTAGTTGCCGGCCTCCTGGCCGTCGAACAGGGTGGGCCGGTTCGCCGGCGTGGCGATATACTGATCCATGATGTCGATTTCGCCCTGCAGAGTCTTGAGCAGCAGGACCTCGGGATCGGCGACCATCTGGTAGACGATGCGGTCGAAGTAGGGCAGCTGCGTGCCTTCCGTATCCACCTTGAAGTAGTAGGGATTGCGGATGGCTACGGACAGTTCGGTGTTCTGGCCCGGCGCTTCGGTGAAGTACCAGGCGTTCAGGGTCGGGCGGTTGGCGTTCTGGAAGAACGTGTTGTCGTCCTGGAAACCCACCTCGCGCTGGAACAGGGCAATCCAGCTCTCGAGCCCCGCCGCCTTGGCGAGTGCATCCGCCTCGGGGTTGTAGCGAATGTGGAACTGCTCGAGGTAGTGCTTGGGGCAGCGGGTCAGCTGGTCCTGCTGAGCCCAGGCGAGCTGCTGCAGGAAGAAGCCGTTCGGCCCGGCAAAACGCACCTTGAAGGTGGTCTCGTCGATGACCTCGAGTTCGCCCTTCTGTCCGTCCACGATCCAGAAGGCCTGCTCACCGAGATTGGTCTCCTCGTCGGTGAAGTAGGCATCATACCAGAACTGCACGTCCTCGGTGGTGAAGGGGTGGCCGTCGGACCACTTGTGCCCCTCACGCAGCTTGATGGTGTATTCGGTCGAATCCGGGCTGACCTCGTAGCTCTCGGCGACGTTCTCGAGGAGGCCGGTCCACTCCGGATTGAAGCGCACCAGCGGCTCGTACCCCTGGTAGCGCACCAGCATGGACAGCGATCCACCGCCCACCAGGGCGTGGTTCCAGTCGCCGCCCTGCTGGCCCGCCCGCTCGAGCGGCGTGATCACCAGGGGGTTGACCGGCAGGCGCCCTGCCACCGACGGCAGCGCCCCGGAACTGACTTCCGCTTCCAGGAATGCCGACTCGGCAACGCCCTGGGCGCGAACAGAGCCGGACAGCATGACGGCTCCCGACAAGGCGGCCGAACCGGCGATGAAAGCCCTGCGACTGATACGATGCATAAGATCCCTCCTCCAGCTAACGTCATTGCGATCTTTTAGCTAACGAGAGGCTAGTGCTGCTTGATTTGTTAGGTAAAGCGTTATGTTGGTGTTGCGCGACCTGTTTGCCCCGCAATTCACAATGCGTGCATGTTCGGGTCAGCGATCCGCTATGTTGCGTTCACGCGGCGACAGCTGAGCGGGGACTACCGTTCAGGTGCCGTTCATCTACGTTCATCTTCGCCCGAAAGTGCCGGGATTACGGGCGTCAGGGGGCGATTGCCCTCACATAGGCAAGGT
>JAEZFJ010000213.1 GCA_023437755.1 Pseudomonadota bacterium | reverse complement strand
AGTTAGCCGAGGAGCCAGCGTTGGCATCCACGCCGGTGTTCACGCCGGCATCGACACTCGTCCCGCCGGCGTCCACGCTTACACCAGCATCGCTGCCGGTTCCCACGCCCACGCTGGTCTGAGCCAGGGCAACGCCAGAGGTCGAAACAAGGATAGCGGCGGAAATCAGAAGTCCATTGATCGTCTTCATCGAAGTACCTATCGCTTTTGCGCCCCCGCGCAGAGCCACTTAACGAGCGGTTAACACCGTCGTTGCACCTGCTTGCGATCACGTTGGTTGAGTTAACCGAGGTGATCACGCCTCTCGCGCTACCCCTTCGGCCTCCTGCCCGTCGGACAAGGGCTCACAGGACCCACAAGACCAGTGCCGGCCTTTGTGTGCCTGCGGCTCTGGTTTCAGCCGCTCACGGCTTTCCCCTGCGGCTGCTGCTTTGGCATTGAGGCCATAGAGCCACATCTGCGGGCGGCGCTCCATCTCGGCCGAGAGTGCTTGGTCAGCGATGGACCCGCACTGGCATAGCCACCATAGGGGGGGCACTCGATCATGTCTGGCGAATGGACTTTGAGGGTGACGCCACGCTGCCGCATCGTTCACGCCAGGATCTTTGCAATCCCGACGGATCCCCCACCAGGTCAGCATCCGCACACCTGTACAGGATCATTGGTCCATGAGGGCGTCGGGTATTCGGTGCAGAGATGGTCGGCCGCGCGGAGCCGCGTGATCCGCTAGCCTTGTTGCAGCGCGGGCATGCCCGGCTCATTAACGGAGAGGGCACAGCAATGAGAACAAAGTGAAGAGCCAGACTGCCGCAGATCACATCGGCAACCAAGGACGCTGTATACCATTACGTCAGCTGCAGGCCCTCCTCCGATCCCCCATGCATGTGAGGTCCGCAGTTTGTAAGACACCCAAGGACCGTCGCCAGCGTTGCCCAGCTGGCGGCGGTCTTGTTGTTTCAGAGCAGCTCCAATGTTCCCTTCGGGGCCCCCGCGTCATGTCAGTATCTACAGCATGGAGACCGGGCCGCCACACTGAGCGCCCGCCGTCCATTCATCGCTTCATTGCTTGAGTGGTACGGCCCCTTGATCTGCCACGGATTGCCTTCGGTTTGTCTGAAACCGATCTAGTACATAGACTTCTCGTCAGTCGCCCGTAAGCTGCCGTGCTGTAAGGTGGCTTCATGATGCCAGGGCTCACGCCATCTAAGTGGATGCTCTCAGCGTTGGTGGCCCTGTGTGTTGCTGGCGTGATGGGTGCGCTCCTGGGATGGGTCATCGCCCCGTGGGTGATCAGGTGGCTCTGATCTGGCCGCTACAGCGTTCCCGGGTAGGCCTGCGATCGTAGTCAAAAGGTGGCGGCCCGATGTCAGCTGCCCGTCAGGCACTATGCCCTATGGTCCTCCCTGAACGATTCCTGAGGTGACATATGACGATCGAAGAGGCGGATCGCCACCTGAACGAATACCGCGCGACGTTGAAGGCTTGGACGATGGCGATCAGCGGTGTCAGT
The DNA here is from genome assembly GCA_023437755.1 of Pseudomonadota bacterium. Classification (GTDB taxonomy): domain Bacteria; phylum Pseudomonadota; class Alphaproteobacteria; order Rhizobiales; family Devosiaceae; genus Devosia. Next base: position 1,350 of record JAEZFJ010000213.1, on the reverse strand, counting down.
GATGTGGACCCGAACCGCCTGTACCGCAAGCTTGTTGACGGCCAGTCGACCCTTGCGCAGATCGCCATGGATTTTCCGGACAGGTCCCGCACAGCAGAAACACTCATCCACTCAAGGACGAGAATGGTATACGAGCTGACTGTGCGGCAGCCGGTGGTGGAATAGAAAGGCCTGCAGAAGCGAGCCTTTCACTGTTTTCAGTCGCGAGCGCAGCCAGGGCGGCTATCGCGTCCCCGCCACAACCATCGCCCCAGCCGCCAACGTCGAGGCGGCGGACTGATCCTGGCCATCCCCGCTCGACCTTTATGTGCGTTGTGCCCAGCTGCTCGTCTCATCTGCCGTTGGCACCCGTCCGTCCGGTGTGAGCTGGTCGACGGTCTGCGGAAGATTGGTGCTCAGGCGCTGTAGCAGCTCACTCCGCGACAGACCCGTCTGCTCCTGCAGGTGCTCGATGACGTCGTCACCCAGCGCTGCTTCAAGCTGGGTCGGCTCGACGGATCGATTGGCGCCTTGCTGCACCCAGGAGTCGGCGGCGTCGCCCTGCCCGTTTTGCCTGAAGCGGTCCAGCAGTCCGCCGAGGCCCTCGTTCAGGACGTTGCCGTTGAAACCGCCGGACCGGCTTGACGCGTTTGAGCCCCCACCGCCGAGCATGTCGCCGAGTTCGCCGAGCATGCCTCCAAGCCCGCCTGCAGAACCTGACGTACCTCCACCTGCCGACATATCGCCCAGCATCTTGCCGATCTGGTCACGGTGCTGGAAGCCTTTGACAGCGAGCAGGCCGAGCAACGCAATGCCGGCCGATCCCATGTTCAATCCACGAGCCATTGGTCATCTCCTGTTTCGTAGGAGAGGTAAGCGGCCCCGAAAGGGTTGGTTCCGCGGAGTGCTATCGGAGCGCCGCGCCAGTCAGTGCAGGCGATCCCTCAGCACCTCGATCGTCGCGCTCCATGCGGCAACAAGACTTTGCAGCGTCAGCGCCTCGGCGGGATGTTGCTTGCGATCTCCGCAAGGACAACCACCTCTTGCTGCATCAGCAGCAGATCTGCGACAGGCCACGGGCCCTCACGCATCATGGCCGCGTATCGATTGAGGGTTTGGCGGCTCTGCAAAATCCTGGCGCCGGCCTCGTCCGCGGTCATTTCACCAACCCGGAGCGGGCGCCGATCGGATGTAATGGCGTCCCATAAACACGCTCGATCACCCGGTCACGTTTGGACGTACCCCTTCCACACAAGCCGGATCTTGGCGTCGTCATTAGGCGACCAAACCTCAACAGGACGGGCCGGATCGCCAAAAAGCTCGATCAGCTGGAACGCGGCGCTCTCCGCCTCATTCCGGGTATCGCAAGGT
>JAEZFJ010000176.1 GCA_023437755.1 Pseudomonadota bacterium | reverse complement strand
ACCGCGATGAAGAACATCGAGGCCCCGTTGGCGTGGGTGTAGCGGATCAGGTCGCCGCCGTTGACGTCGCGCATGATGCGCTCGACCGAGGCGAAGGCCATCTCGACGTTCGGCACATAGTGCATGGCCAGGACGATGCCGGTAGCGATCTGCACCGCCAGGCAGAGGGCCAGGATGCCGCCGAAGGTCCACCAGTAGTTGAGGTTCTTCGGCGTCGGCAGCGACATGTAGTCGGCGCCGAAGCGGACGATCGGCAGACGGCTGTCGAGCCACTTCTCGACGCCGGTCTTGGGGACGTAGGTGGATTCGTGATCGCTCATGGGTCTCTCGTCCGTCCTCAGCCGATCTTGATCCGGGTGTCGGACACGAATTCGTAGGTGGGCACGCCCAGGTTCAGCGGCGCCGGCCCCTTACGGATGCGGCCCGAGGCGTCGTAGTGCGAACCGTGGCAGGGGCAGAACCAGCCGCCGAAGTCGCCGGTGCCGAAGGTCGGGACGCAGCCCAGGTGGGTGCAGTTTCCGAGCACGACCAGATACTGCTGGTGCCCCTCCTTGGTGCGCGCGGCGTCGCTCTCGGGCGGGCTGCCGACGTCGGGCTCGGCCGCAAGGCGCTCCAGCTCGGCGGCGGTGCGGTAGCGCACGAACACCGGCTTGCCCTGCCACTTGATGACGACCTGCTGGCCTTCCTGGACCTTGGTCATGTCGAACTCGATCGACGCCAGGGCCAGGGTGTCGGCGGCCGGGTTCATCTGGTTGATGAGCGGCCACACCGCCATCGCCCCCGCGCCCACGGCGGCCGCCCCGGCCGCGATGTGGATGAAGTCCCGGCGGGTGGCGTCGCCGCCTTCGCCTTCCGTCACGACCGATTCGGCCACGTGCTGCTCCTCATACGCCGCAGCCGCGCCCGGTCGGGGCGCGGCGTAATCGCGGCATGACTGGTCCTGCGGACCCGAACTCCCGCCCGGCCCGGCCTCGCGGCGTTGAGCCGCGAGTTGCGCTGCTGCCTGAGAAACAGTCGCATTTCGAGCCGCGACAAGCCCCCGGGCCGCGCGTATGAGGGCCTTAGAATGCGTCTCGCCCTTTTTCAACCAGCCATTCCGCAGAACGTGGGGGCATGCATCCGCCTGTCGGCCTGTTTCGGCGTGGAGCTGCACGTCATCGAGCCCACCGGCTTCCGCTTCGACGACCGGGCGATGAAGCGAGCCGCGCTGGACTACGGCCCGTTGTCGCACCTCGTCCGCCACGCCGACTGGGACGCCTTCCAGCACGGGCGCGGACCGGGCCGGCTGGTGCTGTTCACGACGAAGGGGGCGACGCCGCTGCAGGACTTCGTCTTCCGGGAAGACGACACCTTGCTGTTCGGCAGCGAACCGACCGGCGCGCCGGATCATGTGCACGCCGCGGCGGACGCCCGCGTGGTGATCCCGATTCGGCCGGGCGCCCGGTCGCTCAACCTGTCGGTCAGCGCCGGGATCGCGCTTTGGGAAAGGCTCCGCGCCGTTTGATTGCGCTCAAGGCGTCCGCCGCGCGGCCGACGCAGAAGAGCGACATGCAGCGGATTCTGATCTTCGTCGGCCGCGGGACCGCCATCCTCGGCATCGCCTTCATCTCCCTGTTTGCGCTCGACGTCTTCGGCATGGAGGGTTCGCTGGCGTGGCGCCTGGCGGGGTTTCTGGTGCATCTGGCGCCGAGCTTCGTGCTCGCCGGCCTGCTGGCCGTCGCGTGGAGATGGCCGCGCGTCGGCGGCGCGCTGTTCATCACCGCGAGCCTGTCGCCGCTGGTCCTGCTCCACAATGGGCTATGGACCGACCTGCTGCTCGGGGCTCCGTTCCTGCTGGCCGGCGCAGGATTCCTCGCGGGCAGCCTTGTCCAACCGGGGCGCCGCTGAACGCGAACGTCTACTCCGGCGCTCCCTCCGCCTCGAGACGCGCCAGGATCGGGCGCTCGGCGGCCTTCGAGGCCGCGACCGCTTCGACCGCCCGCATGACCCGCAGCACGTTCTCGCCGGCCAGCTTGCGGATGTCGGCCTCGCTCCAGCCTTTTCGCATCAGGGCGGACAGCAGGCGCGGATAGGCGTCGACGCCCTCAAGCCCGTCCGGCAGGCTGCCGACACCGTCGAAGTCGCCGCCGAGGCCGACGTGGTCGACGCCGGCCACGTCGCGGACATGCTGGATGTGGGCGACGACGTCCTCGACCGACGCCCGGGGCGCCGGGTTCGCCCCCGTCCACGCCTGCAGGCCGGCGGCCACCGCGTCCGGATCCCCGGGATGCAGCGACTGCAGTCGCGCCTGTTCGGCTGCGCGCGCCCCGCCCCACTCGCGCACCTGCTCGTTCACGAAGCCCGGCACGAAGGTGACCATCGCCACGCCGCCGTCCTCGGGCATCATCCGCAGCACGCTGTCGGGGACGTTGCGCGCATGGCCCGTCACCGCCCGGGCCGAGGAATGGGAGAAGATCACCGGCGCCTCGGACACGCGCATGGCGTCCAGCATGGTCTCCTCGGACACGTGGCTGAG
>JAEZFJ010000040.1 GCA_023437755.1 Pseudomonadota bacterium | reverse complement strand
CACCGCCATCCATCCAGATGGCGACAAGGGTCGCATCATTCATGTGCCGGCAAGCCCCGAACCCCTTCCGCAGCCGGGCGACACGGTGACCGTCAGCATCAACTGGGATCGCCGCCATCGTCTCATGCGGATGCATACGGCACTGCATCTGCTTTCGGTGGCGCTGCCTTATCCGGTGACTGGTGGTTCGATCGGCGAGGACAAGGGACGCCTCGACTTCGATATGCCGGAAGCCCCGGAGGATCTGGACACCATCACCTCGCGCCTCAACCAGATGGTGGAAGCCGACTACGCCGTCACCGCGGAGTGGATCACCGACGAGGAGATGGCGGCGCAGCCCGACCTCATCAAGACCATGAACGTCAAGCCGCCGATGGGCCAGGGCCGTGTCCGCCTCATCCGGATCGGCGACATCGACCTGCAGCCTTGCGGTGGCACCCATGTGCGCTCGACCGGCGAGATCGGCCGGCTTGCGCTTGGCAAGATCGAGAAGAAGGGCAAGCAGAACCGCCGCGTGAGCGTCGTATTCGCCGATCCCCCCTAGCGCACCGGCGGGGCGTAGAGCAGCCCCCCATTCGACCAGAGGCCGTTCTGCCCCCGCAGCAGCGCGGCCCCGGTGGACGGGCCGAAGTGGCGGTCATAGATCTCGCCATAGTTCCCGACTGCGCGGATCACGCGAGCCATGAAGTCGGGAACGAGCCCGAGCGGGGATCCGAAATCCCCCTCGACGCCGAGCAGCCGCCGTACCGCCGGCGCCCGGGCCGCGGCGAGCGAGTCGATATTGACCGCGGTGACGCCCAGTTCCTCAGCATCGATAAGCGCGAACAAGGTCCAGCGAACAATTTTCAGCCACTGGTCGTCGCCTTCCCGCACCACCGGCCCGAGCAGTTCCTTGGAGATGCGTTCCGGCAGGATGCGATGGGCAGAGGCATCGGGAAGCGCGCGGCGGATCGCCTGCAGCTGCCTTCCGGAGGCGGAAACCGCCTGGCACTCACCCGCTTGGTACGCGATGGCGATGTCGGAGGGGTCTTCGTATGGGACGCCCACATATTGCGCCTGGTTCAGGAAGAAGAATTCCTGAAGCCGCCGCAGTTCCTCGCTGCCGTCGATCACGCAAATGCTCACATTGTCGAGCTCGAAGGCTGAAACAAGTCCCAGGGTCTGCGGCACCATGAACGCCTGGCCATCAAAAAATGCCGTGGCCACGAAAGTGGTGCCGTAGATTGAATCGCGGCGCATGCCCCAGGCGCCGCTTCGGGTCAGCACATCCACTTGCCCGGTCTGCAGCGGCGCATAGCGGGCCTCACCGCGCAAAGCACGGAAGTCTATGGCCTCTGGGTTGCCGAGCACCGCCGCCGCAAGGCCGCGACAGAGGTCGACATCGAAGCCGGACCAGCGACCTTCCGCATCCTGCTGGGCAAACCCGGCCACCGGATTGGCCGAGCCGCAGATCAGGAACCCACGTTCGCGAACCTGCTCGAGCGTGGACTGTTGGGCCACAGTCGGCGTCGCGAACCAAGCCGAAAACGCCAGCGCGCCGACCAGCCGCCGCAACCACACTAAACCGCGCACGAACACCTTCCCTCTCTCGCCGCCCCATATTGGCCGGTGCCCGCATGGGGTCAAGGCAGGCCGGCCGGAACAGCAGGGTTTTCGACAGCGTGACAAGCACGACGTTGCCACCCATGCCCGTCGATGCTAGAGCCGTCGCGGGGCCGGTATAGCTCAGTTGGTAGAGCACCTGATTTGTAATCAGGGGGTCGCGGGTTCGAACCCTGCTGCCGGCACCATGTTCATCGCGCTTGCCAGCGCTGTTTCCGGCGCACACGGAGCCGCCATGACCCAGACCCGTTTCGACGTGCTGACCATCGGCAACGCTATCGTCGACATCATCGCGCCTGTGGACAGCGGCTTCATCGAGCGCGAGGGCATGACCGAGGGAATCATGCACCTGATCGACACCGATCGGGCGGAAGACCTCTATGCCAAGATGCCTCTGACGCGGCAGCAGATTTCGGGCGGCAGCGCAGCGAATACCGCAGCCGGCGTGGCCTCGCTCGGGGGCCGGGCCGCCTTCGTCGGCAAGGTTGCCGACGACCTTTTGGGCGACGTCTTCGAAAACGACCTCAACGATGTCGGCGTCTACTACGCGACTTCGCGGCTGAAGAACGGGGCGCTTACGGCCCGCTCCATGATCTTCCTTTCGGAAGATGGCGAGCGCACCATGAACACCTATCTCGGCGCCTGCCATCAGCTGACCGAACAGGACATCCGCCCGGACGAGATCGGCGGGTCCGCCATCACCTATATGGAAGGCTTCCTGTGGGACCCGGTCGAAGCCAAGAAGGCCTTCGTGCTCGCAGCGCACTACGCGCACAAGCATGAACGAGCAGCGGCCTTCACCCTTTCTGACCCGTTCTGCGTCGATCGCTATCGCGCCGAATTCCTGGATCTGATCCGCTCCAAGACCATCGATTACGTGTTTGCCAACGTGCACGAGCTGAAGTCGCTTTATGAGACCGACGACCTCGGCGAAGCGGTGCGCGAGATCGCCAAGGATGCCGAACTCGCCGCCATCACCATGGGCGCCGATGGCGCCATGGCCGTGGTCAATGGCGAGATCATTTCCGTCCCCGCCTACGCGGTCGACAAGGTCGTCGATGCCACCGGCGCCGGCGATCTCTTCGCCTCGGGGTTTTTGCTCGGCATGGCCCGCAATCAAAGTGTCGAATCGGCGCTGCGCACCGGCTGCCTGGCCGCCAGCGAAGTCATCAGCCACATCGGCGCCCGCCCCCAGCTCGACCTGGCCGAATTGACCCAGCAGCACGGACTTACCGCCTAACCCCGCACACTCGATACCCTTCAAACTACTGCGTCATTCCCGCGAAGGCGGGAACCTCTGTTACCAACCTAAACAGGGATCCCCGCCGTCGCGGGGATGACGCCGGGAGAGCCCAAAACCCCGGCCCGACCCCTCCCCCTCACCTGGGGGAGGCCGGGTGGGGGCTCTCCCCCCTCAAGCAAAGCTCGTCCGCTTCCCCGCCATCTCCGCCAGGATCACCCGCGCCGCTTCGGCCGGATCTGCTGCCTCGATGATCGGCCGCGCCACCACCAGATGGCTTGCCCCCGCTGCCAGCGCATCTGCCGGCCCCATCACCCGCTACTGGTC
>JAEZFJ010000475.1 GCA_023437755.1 Pseudomonadota bacterium | reverse complement strand
GTTCATCACCCATGACCTGGGCATCGTCCGCCGTCTCGCCGACCGGGTCGCTGTGATGACCGAGGGCCGGATCGTCGAGACCGGCACGGTTGCAGAAGTCTTCTCGGCGCCGCAGCACACCTATACCAGGCACCTGCTCTCGGCTGCCCCCCGCGGCACGCCGGCAGCGCCAACCGCCGATGCACCAGTGATCGCCGAAACCCGCGATCTCAAGGTCTGGTACCCGATCAAACGCGGCCTCTTCCGCCGCACGGTCGGTCACATCCACGCCGTTGACGGCGTGGACCTCACCGTGCGGGAGGGCGAGACGGTCGGGATTGTCGGTGAAAGCGGCTCGGGCAAATCGTCCCTCGGCTACGCCCTGCTTCGCCTGCTCCCTTCCACCGGCAGCATTGTTGTCCTCGGCGAGCGCATTGACGATCGCCCCGCTCGCGCGCTTCGCCCCCTGCGCCGGCAGATGCAGGTGGTGTTCCAGGATCCTTACGGCTCGCTCAGCCCCCGCATGTCGGTCGCCGAGATCGTCGGCGAGGGTCTCGGCGTCCACCGCCGGGAACTGTCGCGCGCCGAACGGGACCGCCGCGTCGCCGCAGCGCTCACCGAGGTCGGCCTCGATCCGGGCGCCGGCAATCGCTACCCGCACGAATTCTCCGGCGGCCAGCGCCAGCGCATCGTGATCGCCCGCGCCTTGGTTCTGGAGCCGCGGCTGGTGGTGCTCGACGAGCCGACCTCGGCGCTGGACGTGTCCATCCAGGCGCAGATCGTCGACCTGCTGCGCGAGATCCAGCAGCGCCGCAATCTCTCCTACGTGTTCATCTCCCACGATCTCAGGGTGGTGCGGGCGCTCGCCAATCGCGTTCTTGTCATGCGCAACGGCATGGTGGTCGAACAGGGGCCGACCGAAGCGATCTTCTCCGACCCGCAGGATCCCTATACGCGCGAACTGATGACGGCCGCCTTCGGCCTTGCTCCCATCGAAACCCTGTCACCGACACCCGAACCGGACTAATCTCGCCCGAAAGCCCGCGGAGACCATCATGAAGCTCGCATCCTTGTTCTTTGCCGGCCTTGCTGCCCTGGCATTTGCCCTCCCCGCCGCCGGCCAGAGCCAGACCGGCGTCTGGCTGCACGGAGACTCGCTGGTCGAGGCCCCAAAGTATCCCGAGGGCTTCGCGCACTTCGACTACGTCAATCCCGACGCGCCCAAAGGCGGCACGGTCCGGATCGGCAACCAGGGCAGCTTCGACACCTTCAATCCGCTGCTGCCACAGGGACAACCCGCTTCCGGGCTGGGTCTCGTCTACGAGACCCTGATGACCCCGTCCCTGGACGAGTCGTCCACCCACTATGGACTTCTCGCTGAGGCGATGATGGTGGCCGAGGACTACGGCTCCGTCACTTTCCGCATGAACCCGGAGGCCCGCTGGCACGACGGCGAGCCAGTCACGGCCGAAGACGTCGTGTGGTCCTTCAACAAGACCATCGAACTCGATCCGGACTATGCCGGCTACTACGCCGACGTCGCTGGTGTCGCTGTCAGCGCACCGGGTGAGGTGACCTTCACCTTCAACACCACCGACAATGCCGAACTGCCGCACATCCTCGGCCAGGTGCTGGTGCTGCCGCAGCACTGGTGGGAAGGCACCGATGCGGCTGGCAAACAGCGAGACATTTCCCGTTCGACGCTGGAACCGCCGATGGGGTCCGGCCCCTACCGGATTGCCGAGTTCGACCCAGGTCGCACCATGGTCTACGAGCGTGTCGAGGACTATTGGGGCGTGGATCACCCCACCCGCATAGGCACCAACAATTTTGACGAATACCGCATCGAGTTCTTCCTGGACGAGACGGTGCAGTTCGAGGCCTTCAAGGCCGATCAGTTCGACTGGTGGTTCGAGGCCTCGGCGCGCCGCTGGGCCACGCAGTTCGACTTCCCGGCCGTTCGCGAAGGCCGCATCGTGCTCGAACGCTTTCCGCAGGATTTCGCGGGGCGCGGTGCCATGGTCGGCTTCGTGCCCAATCTTCGCCGGCCCATCTTCCAGGACGAGCGGGTGCGGGAGGCGCTGAATTACGCCTTCGACTTCGAGTCGCTGAACGCCACCCTTTTCTATGGCGAGTATTTCCGGGTCGACAGCTACTTCTTCGGCCTGCCCTTCGCCTCCGATGGCCTGCCGCGGGGTGAGGAACTCGATATCCTGGAAACCGTCCGCGATCTCGTGCCGCCATCGGTCTTCACCGAGGAATACACCAACCCCGTCGCGGGCGATGACACCACCCTGCGCGAGAACCTCCGCCGCGCCCTCGAACTCTTGCGCGCTGCCGGCTACAGCCTCAATGGCAACCAGTTGGTGGACGGGAATGGCCGCCAGCTCGGCTTCGAGATCCTGCTCAACGGCCCGACCATCGAGCCAGTGGCGCAGAGCCTCGTCGACAACCTTGCCCTGATCGGCATTGCCGCCACCATCCGGATCGTCGACGGCGCGCAATATGTGGAGCGCGTGCGCACCTTCGATTTCGACATGATCTATGGCAGCTGGGCGCAATCGTTCTCGCCGGGCAACGAGCAGCGGTTCTTCTTCGGCTCCTCCACCGCCGACCAGCAGGGCTCGCGCAACTATGCCGGCATTGCCGATCCCGGCATTGATGCCCTGATCGCACTGCTGGTCGCCCCGGATGATCGCGACACGCAGCTTGCCATCACCAGCGCTCTCGACCGCGTGTTGCTGCACCACCATTACGTCGTGCCCACCTACATGGCCCAGAACAGCCGCTACGCCCGTTGGGACCGCTTCAGCCACCCCGATCCGCTGCCGGAGTTCAGCAACGGCTTCCCCACCATCTGGTGGTGGGACGAGGAAAAGGCGGCAAAGGTGGATGGCACCAACTAGGACCGCTGCTGCTGGCGGGAGTGTGCTCCTGAAGCATCGGTGGCGGGCCGAAGCGGAATGATTTTGCCTCAAAGGCTATGATCGTTTGCCAGCCCGCCCTAAACTCCCAGCGTGATGTCGCCCCAGGTGGCATCATGACCAGCCGGGCGGGTTGCTAACGAAATCTTCGCGCCCGAGAGGTAAAGATACGGGCTACTGCTTCCGGGCGAAGCGTCAAGGGCGGGACTAGGTCAACTGCGAAGCGCAACGCGGGTAACGAGTATCAGCGCTGTTTGCCTGGCCGTCGGACTTGCTCTGGCGGCTCCCGCCGCCGCGTTCGAAATCTTCGGCTTCCGCTTCTTCGAAGACGAGACCGAGGACGCCGTCATCGCCGATCCGCAGCCCTACACCATCGCAGTGGTGATGGCCGGCGAGGGTGATCTCGAACCGGTAGTCCGCCGGGCCTCCACCCTGGTCCAGGATTCCGCCGATCCCGCCTCCGGCGCCGCCGGTCTGCTCGCCACCGCCCGCGGCGACTACCAGCGCATCGTCGCCGCTATGTATGCCGAGGGCCGTTATGGCCCGGTGGTCAGCATCAGCGTTGGCGGGCGCGAAGCCTCCACCCTGCCGCCGGACGTCTCCCTGCCGGATCCGGTGCCGGTGGTGATCACCGTTGACCCCGGCCCCGAGTTCCGCTTCAGCCGCCTCGCCATCGCCAACCAGGCGCCGCCGACCACCGATCCCGACGACTATGTGGACCCGCCCTTCGAGGTTGGCTTTGCCGCGGGCGAAATCGCCCGCTCCGGCCTGGTGCTGCGCGCCGAAAACCTGGCGCTCGAAGCCTGGCGCCAGCTCGGTCACCCCAAGGCCGCCATCGCAACCCGCGACGTGGTTGCCGACCATGCCACCAACACCGTGGACGTCACCCTTGTGGTCGACCCTGGCCCGCGCGCCGCCTTCGGCGCGGTGTCGATCACGGGCCACGAGCGTATGGACCCCGAATTCGTCGCCTGGATGACCGGCCTCACCGTTGGCGAGGAATACGATCCCGACGAACTCGACCAGGCCCAGAAGCGTCTCGACCGGCTGGAAGTGTTCCAGGTCGCCCGCCTCGAGGCGGCGCAGAATGTCGGCCCGGACGGCCTGCTCCCCTTCACCGCCATCGTGCAGGAACTGCCCGGCCGCCGTTTCGGCGTCGGCGCCACCTATTCCAGCGTCGATGGCCTCGGCGTCGAAGCCTTCCACCTCTGGCGCAATCTCTTCGGCCGCGCCGAGCGGCTGCGTCTCGACGCCCGCGTCGCCAGCATCGGCTATCCGGTCGACACCTCGCAGTTCGACTATTTCTTCGGCGGCACCTTCACCAAGCCTGGCGTGTTTACGCCCGACACCGACTTCATTGCCGCCGTCTCGGCCGAGCGCAGCATCTATCCCACCTATATCGAGACCTCGCTAAGCGCCCGGGCCGGCCTGAACCACGTGCTCAGCGACCATATCGCCTTCGAGGCTGGCGCCCAGTTCGAGCGCAGCCGCTTCGACGACGTGTTCGGCACCCGCGACTTCGCCGTGCTCGGCCTTTATGGCAGTGCCACCCTCGATTTCCGCGACAACCCCACCGACGCCACCGAAGGCTGGTACCTGCAGGGCACCCTCGAGCCCTATTACGAACTCGTCTACGGCAACCCGCAGGCACGCGTCGTGGTCGAGGGCCGCACCTATTTCGGCTTCGGCGACGACGATCAGTTCGTCCTCGCCGGCAGGTTGCGGGCTGGCGCGCTGGTCGGCCCGTCGCTGGCCCAGATTCCCCCCGACAAGCTGTTCT